>JBEKRA010000108.1:0-9450 GCA_049519195.1 Verrucomicrobiota bacterium | reverse complement strand
GACGCCTCGTCGCCGTAGGGTGTCTGCGACGCCATCGTCGCATTTTTTTAACCCCGGAAAATCCAACGAGCCAACTGGCGACGGGACGTCGCCAACACTTTTTTGCGACGAGGGCGTCGCAGTTGCTCGCTGGCCGGCTTCGAAATTCGGGTTAAAGACAGTTGCCCGGTTCGATTTTCTGCGGCAAATTGGGGTGACATGGCTGAAACCGCCAACAGGCTTGAGTCGCTGCAATTCAGCCGCCGGGAAACCGCGCGGCTGGCGCTGGCGCTGGCGTTGTCGCTTGCGGCGCATTTGTCCGTCTGGGGCAGTTACGAAGCTGGCAAGAGACTCGACGTGTGGCGGCTGATTCCGCGGCTGGCGTGGTTGCAGCCCGCGCCAAAAATGAATCCGGCGGCCCCGAAAACGGAGCCGCCGCTGGAATTTGTGATGGTCGAGCAGCCCTCGACCGAGGCGCCCAAAAGCGCAAAGTATTATTCCAGCAAAAATTCCCGCGCGGCCAACCCGGACGCCAATCGCGACGACAACGTCCCGAAATTAAACGGCACGCAGACCGAAGTGGCCAAAACCGAAACCGTGCCAAAACCGGATTTCAACAAGCTCCAGCCCGCGCCCCGGCCCGTGAACCCCAAGCCGGCGCAGCCAACGCCGGCCGTCGGGCCGGGCGATTTGTCCCTGGGCAAGCCGCGGGAGCAAACACCGCCGCGCCCGCGCACGATTCAAGAGGCGCTCGCGCAATCGCAGCCGCACCGTTCACCCGGCGTGGAGATGAAACAGGACGGCGGCGTGCATCGGGTGGCGCTTTCTCCATCGTTTGACGCGAAGGCGACGCCATTCGGCCAGTATGACAGCGATTTCGTGGACGCGGTGACGTATCGCTGGTATTCCCTGCTCGACAGCCAGAAATTCGCGCTGGATCGCACGGGCAAGGTCATGCTGCGGTTCCACTTGAATTACGACGGGACCATCACCGACATGACCGAACTGCAAAACAGCGTCGGCGTCCTGCTCGGTTACGTCTGCCAGAAAGCCATCAACGACCCCGCGCCATTCAAGCCGTGGCCGGAGGACATGCGCCGGCTGGTCGGCGCGAATTACCGTGAAATCACCTTCACATTTTATTACTATTGATAATTTATGGGCGAACTCATTTATGTTTTGCTGGGGCTGACCTCGGTTGTCGGGCTGGCGTTCATCGTGGAACGCGGCCTCGTGTTGCGCTGGAACAAGGTTGTGCCACGGGACATCGCCCGGTCGCTGGCGTCGTGCCGGACGCGCGACGACGTGAAAACCCTGCGCCGCGCCTGCGAACAAAAACCGTCGCCGCTCGGACGCCTCCTGCTGCTCGCCGCCGACAACCTCGACCGCCCGAAGGCCGACAACGTGGACGCGCTCCAGTCCGCCGCGCGCCACGAAATCGTCCGGCTTGATCGCGGCCTCGTCGTGCTCGAAATCATCGTCGGCATCGCGCCGCTGCTCGGCCTCGTCGGAACGATTGCCGGCATGATGACGGTTTTCGGCGACGTCGGACAGACCGGTTTGAACGACGCCGCAAAACTTGCCACCGGCATCGCATTGATTTTGCGCGCGACGCTCATCGGCCTGCTCATCGCCATTCCATCGCTCATCGCGTGGAGTTATTTCAGCAAAAAGGTCGAGGTGTTCGCCGTCGAAATGGAGGCGCTCTGCGGCGAATTCATCCGGCGGCAATACGCGCAGGAGAAATGAAGAAACAACCAACATCCAACATCCAACATCGAACAACCAGTGGACTTCGATTCACCGGAGCATTGGATGTTGGTTGTTGGTTGTTGGTTGTTGGTTGTTCCCCACTTTGACCCATGCATTTCTACGTCCGCAAACGCCGCACCACGCCCGCCGTCATCATCGTCGCGCTGATTGACGTGCTCATCGTGCTCGTGATTTTTTTGCTGGTGACGACGACGTTCAAGCAGCAGCAATACATGGTCAAGCTCGCCGAATCGTCCCAGGCGCAAAAATCCGGCGCGAACGAAAACAAGCCGTTTGTCGTTACCATTGACGCAAATCCGACGAACCGGCTTTACTATGTCGGCGAAAATAAAAAATTGGTGACGTTCGACCATTTGGAAAGTCAGTTGGCGGATGCGGTTTCGAATAATCCCGACCTCGTGCTCGAAATCAATGCCGACAAAAACGCGCCATGGGGAAAAGTCGTGAAGGTGCGGGACGCCGCCGTGGCGGCAAAGGTCAAAAAACTCGTCGCCAACATCAAGGAAGAGACCAAACCGTGAAAAGTGGGGTTGTTTCAGCCCCAAATCTGTGTCCATCCGTGGTTACTTCAGCGTTTCCAGAATTTTCTCCGCCGCCGCGCGCGGATTTTCCGCCGCGTAAATCGGGCGGCCAATCACCAGCCAGTTCGCGCCGACATTGATGGGCGCGCGGATTTTCCGCCGCGTAAATCGGGCGGCCAATCACCAGCCAGTTCGCGCCGACATTGATGGCTTCACGCGGAGTCAACGTCCGCTTCTGGTCGTCACTTTTTTCTTCGCAGGCCCAGGCTGCGCCGAGGCGAGCGCGAACGCCGGGCGTGACCAGTTGTGCGGTGGGCGGGTGCATTTGTCGGCCCCGGCCACTTCTTTGCCCAGAATGCTGAACCAATCATTCCGCCGGAACGTGACAACTATCCAGATAAGCACGGCTGTGGCTGAAGGCGTGCCGGCACGGTTGTCAAAGAATTCGTTGAGCAACAACACCACCTTATGCCAAAATGGTGAGACTGCAAACATGTCGACTTGCGGATTCTCGCAGATTTTCACGACGATCATTAGCCCCAACAGAAACACAATTAACAAGTGAATCCAGACCAGCCCCCAGGTCAGTGCGCAGAGTCGCCGTCGCCAACTAATGCCGGTCGCCAAAATCAGCGCGACCAGGAGTGCGGTTGGAATGTAAGCCATCGTCCGGCTGCTGAACTCGCAGGTCACTTGGTAGAAACCCCCGTCCGGCCTGTAATAGCTCTTATCTACCTGCTCCCGGTTTACTATAAAAATGGTCGTGTCGAGAACCGCGTGGAGCCATTTTCTGCCCGTTTGGTTATATTTGAACCAGACAATGCCCTTGGAGCCAAATGAACCATAGACTGCCGCCGCGCTTTTCTGCAGTAATCGGGCGTAGGTTTCCTCCCAGCCGGGCCACGGCGCAACCAGCAATCCGAATACGATCGCGAATCGGCACAAAAAACCGAGAATGGGACTATTTCGACACATGCGACATCGCTTCGCGAGGTTTTATTGCCCATCGAATCCAGCCAGCCCACAAGGCAATGGCCGACACAATGAAAATAACCTGCCACACTTCCAGGTGCATTCGGTCGAATGCGCCTGGAAAATAAACCCCGACCAGGAACAGGCTCACAATACGAACCAGGTTCACCGCTGCAAGAATCACTGCGCCCAACAGGACGCCGGGAATCTTTCGGCGGAACGGCGCCGGAAAGGCCAGCACCGCTGCGACAAACAAACCTAGGGCTTCACTTCCGTCACAACTTGGGGCAATTCCCAGCGCAAACCGGGATGATGAAATCGTTGACCCCGATGCGCTGGTGTGCTGGCCAAACCAGTTGCAAACGACACTAGCCGTTCGCGTGTTGAGCCGCAGATACTGCGAAGAAACGGTGTTGTGGAAAGGGGACTTAGGCACGACTGCATAGAACAACCCTATCAGCAGCCCGAACACAACCACAAACCGCAACACCGGGTTCTTGGCCCGGAACCACGCAACGCACCAGCGGGCCAGCCGACCGGACAATGATACCCTTGGCTCAACGGGTTTAGGCCCGCTGAAGTAGCGTGGCAATGGTCTGAAGCGTTTCTTTTTTGAGCGACTCACAAAATATTCGCGTTTCTCTCGTGAACTGCCCCGCCACAAGAGTAGGAGGTGCTCGCGACGAGCAGCGCAAGCGCTGATCGCCTTACCGTGTGGCATCATCCTCCGCTGGCGGCCGCCATCACCACTCGCTGGTGCCGTAATAGAAACACCGCGCCCACCGTCAACAGCAGCAACCCCATGATAATCAAACCCCCTTCGGAAACAGTGGGGACGCCAGCCGAAAGAATTCGGAGCGCGACAATCTGCACGAAGCCTGCATCATCAATGACATCGACCAAGTAGTCACCCGGCGCAAGCTGCGGTGCCGTGATACTCGAACTCAGTTCGCCATTTAGCCCAGTGACTCCAGCAGCTATCAGCACATCATCGAACAACACTCGGTAATTGCTGTTGGACGCGAAGCCGGAGCCGGTGACGTAAACGGTGCCTCCGGGCAACGTTTCGAGTGCGCTCAGTTGAAGCGTCGGTTCAGGCAGCGGAACGGTGGACATGACTTCAGGCCCGCACCGGTCCGCCATCGCATTGGTTGCATTGCCGGAGATGATAAGCACACGAATTTCGTTGCTCATCGGTCCCAGGAGATTAAGCGGGCAACTGCCTGAAATCAGCGCCCCCGACGGAATCTCCCACCCATTGGTTTCTCCACAGACGCTTTGAGTTATGCTCACCACAGTCGGCGGCGACAAGGGAATCTGACCCGAGGCGGAGGTAAAAAGGATTGCCTCATTCGCGGGTAAGCCGATGACAAACTGAACCACGGCATCAGCCACAAACGTCTCTCCGTTCCCTAGGTCGAAAGAATAGGAACCGGTTGAAGGATTGTTGTCGAGGTCAAGGCAAATCGTGTAGGTGTTCGTTTGTGCAGGGTCGGGAATTCCCCCTATGTAAATGTCGGCATAAAACGAATTGGTAGCGGGATTGATAAGATAATGATCCACCGCCAAATAAGCGGAAGAGATGTCCATAGCCGTGCTGAGCATATTGGTGGGATCACTCAAGATTTTAGGGTTTGTAAACCATTTGCCTGGAGCAGATGGCCAGGGCTCCTCAATTTGGTCTTTGGTCAGGACGAACTTGGCGCGCTTCTTGAATGCCGCATACATATCGTCGCACTGCTTGTCGGTCAGTGTTGTGCCCGCCTCGATCTTTGTGCCGTCGGCGAGTTTCAGCACCCGCGCGGGGAACATCAGGTTGCCCACATTAGCAAGCGTGCCTTCAACATGTTCAAGCCCCAAGTCGTGGCATAGCTCATGGGTCCATGTTCGTTTATCGCCATAGATTCCGTTCTGCTGTTGAATCACCGAAGTCGGCTCGCCCAGGTTCCCCTCTGCGTCCCCCGCCGACCAACCGGTGCAATCGTCAACTTGTTTGGCGACCCATATCTTCACACCGCCATGTTCCACCTCCCCACCCGGCCCCTTGCCAATCGCATTCAGAGCATCGACTGCCCTTTTGTCCGGCACTACACCATTCGCCGCGATTTCGGTTTTGCCGTCAGCATACGTGGGGTGTTGGTTCGGTCTGCCGGCGACCAGCGTAACCCGGTAGCGCCTGTCCGGCTTATCACACTGCGCGAGAATTTTGTTCATCGCGTCTTGCCACGCAGCGAGCTGGGCGGGCGTGGCGGGCGTGGTCGCATCGTCGAGTTGATTGACGACGATCTTGAGCTGCCCAAGGACGTTCGCGCTCACAGATGGAACGAATCCGACAAGTTGCGCCAGCGCCAGCGTAGATATGAAGAAAAGAAAAAAGGCACATCTTCTCATTCTGCAAATCAGATAATCTTTCGCAGGGTGCTCGTTCGTCTTGCGCGTGCAATTTCCTTTCTCAATTGCGGTTCTATTCACGCCGCGTTCTCGCCGCCTGACAGTAAGCGCGAATGGAAAGGCACTTGTGAGATTGCATTTTCGGCTGGTGTTTCTTTCCACCGCCCAGGAGCAGCCGGACAGACCTGCGGTTGTTGGTAATTGTGTCGGGTTTTTCATAGGTTCACTCCTTTGGATTGTTTATTGCCTTGGTGAGGTCGCAGGATTCTCTCGACGAGACAGCAAGATTGCTGTGCGCAACAGGCAACCCTCGGAGGCGCTTCGTCAGGAAGTGTCTGGCTGTTACCCGTAATCCCTTCTGCAAGCCACGCGTTCACTTTTCGTTGAAAAGGTCGGACTACCCTTCGCGATGCGAGAATAAGCCTCCAAGCCATTCCGCGTCAAGCAGAAAAAACAAACCTAACGAACACACCAACACGCAGTTAGCCATTGCCAACCCATTCTTCAGAGCAAATTGTCTCGGCTCCTCTGCGGTATGATTCAGGTAAGTGATGCCAAAATTGTTTCCGCCGCCGCGCGCGGATTTTCCGCCGCGTAAATTGGCCGGCCAATCACCAGCCAGTTCGCGCCCGCGTCAATCGCCTCGCGCGGCGTGAGCGTGCGCTTCTGGTCGTCGGCTTTTTCCGCGCCGGTGCGGATGCCGGGCGTCACGAGTTGAATGTGCGCGGGCAGAATCTGCCGCAAGTCCGCAATTTCCAGCGGCGAACAAACCAGCCCGCGCAAGCCGGCTTTCACTGCGAGGTTCGCCAGCCGTTCGACCTGGGCGCCGACGTTTGCCGCGCAACCGGTTTCCGCCAGCGTGCGGCTGTCGGAACTCGTCAGCACCGTGACGCCGAGCACCAGCGGCGCGTTCCGCCCGGCCTGGTTCGCCGCCTGCTGCGCCGCCTCCTCCGCCGCGCGCATCATTTCCAGCCCGCCGCCCGTGTGAATCGTGAGCATCTGGACATCGAGGCGCGTGGCCGAGGCGACGGCCTTGGCGACGGTGTTCGGGATGTCGTGAAATTTCAGGTCGAGAAAAACCGCCGCGCCCGTCGCGCGGATTTTTTTGACAATGTCCGGCCCGGCGCTCGTGAACAGCTCGCTGCCGATCTTGAACGCGCCGACGGCGGGCGCGATTTCCCTGGCGAGCTTCAACGCCTGTTCCGCCGCCGGCACGTCCAGCGCGGCAATGATTGGATTTCGCATGAACGACAAATATCAAACTCCCGGTGGCGTAACAAAAGCCTAAAATCCATTTCAAGCAGTCGAAATTAACCTTGACGGACGGCGGCTGATTTGAAGCAATGTCATCATGCATCCTGCCAAATGTGGATTCGCGGTGTTTCTGGGAATGCTCGCTTCAATCGTCTGGCCCATGCCGGCGTGGTGCTCTACGATCCGGGATGACGAACCGGACAGCGCTTACGTGACGCTCGGCAACGATCAGGCTTTCGCTGCCGTCGGAACGCTGGTGAACAGTTGGAGCTACACCGGCTGCGGGATTTTGATTGCGCCGAATTGGGTATTGACGGCCGCGCATTTGTTCACAGCCGCCAGCTCCGTGACGTTCACCATTGGTGGAACATCTTATACTTCAACCACGCTCATCCGCAATCCGGGTTGGGACGGCAATCCGGATGACGGGTCTGATTTTGGTTTGGTGCATCTTGGTTCATCGCTCACGCCCATTCCTCCGGCGATGCTTTACACCGGACCATCGCTGACCGGGCAGACCGGCACATTTGTCGGCTATGGTTTCACCGGCACGGGGCTGACCGGTTGGCGGACGCTGGATGGCAAGAAACGCGCCTTTCAAAATGTCATTGATGGCGATTTCGGCAAGCCGGCGAAGGAGCTCGGTGCCGATTTTGACAATCCCCATTCGACCACCAACAACATTTTCGGTGACGCCACGCCGCTGACGCTTGAAGGCTGCGCGGCGCCCGGCGACAGCGGCGGCGGAGTTTTTGTCCAGGACGGCTCGCAATACTATCTGGCCGGCGTGATTTCGACCGTCGCGTCCGCCGGCGGCCCCGCCAATTCCAGTTACGGCAACATGACCGGCTTTGACCCCGTTTCATCGGTGATGCCGTGGATCATTGCCACGGTTCCGGAGCCGTCCACCTGCCTGCTGGCTGCGGCCGGGCTGGTTGTGTTTTGGGGCGCAAAAAGGCGGCGCGTCAAAAAAAGGGATTGAAACGGTTCAACGCGTTTTGACTTGGCCGCGGATTTTTTCTAACCTGTGCGGATGCAAATTGTCCGCCACACCGATGCGAATTTCGCCGCGCAACTCCGCGAAGCCGCCGCTGCTTCCAGCCTGTTTGACGCCGAAATTGAACAGCGCACGCAAACCATTCTTGAGATTGTCAAAATGCGCGGCGATGACGCGTTGCTGGAATTCACGGAAAAATTCGACGGGGCGAAACTCGCCGCCGACCGGCTGGCCGTGACGCAGGCGGAATTGTTCAACGCCTCGCTCGCCGCCGATGAATCGCTGCGCAAGGCCGTGACAGAAGCGGAAAAGAACATTGCGACATTCGCTAGAAAATCGCTGCGCAAAAACTGGCGGATGAAAAATTCGCACGGAGCGAGCGTCGGCGAGAAGTTCGATCCGTTCCAGCGCGTTGGCGTTTATATTCCAGGCGGAACCGCGCCGCTTGTTTCCACGGCGCTGATGACAATCACGCTCGCGAAAGCCGCGGGTTGTCCGGAAATTGTCGCCTGCACGCCGTGCGGCAGGGACGGCGGAATCAATCCCGCGCTGCTGTTTGCCACGCGCGCGGCGGGCGCGACCGAGATTTACCGCGTCGGCGGGGCGCAGGCGATTGCGGCGATGGCCTATGGCACGAAAACAATTCGCCGCGTGCAGAAGATTTTCGGCCCCGGCAACGCCTACGTCGTCACCGCGAAGCGATTGCTCGTCGGCCACGTCGCGATTGACCTGCTGCCCGGACCGAGCGAACTGCTCGTGCTCGCGGACGAAACGGCAAACCCGAAATTCATCGCCGCCGACATGCTTGCGCAGGCCGAACACGGCTCCGGCCACGAGCGCGTCTGGCTCGTGACGACATCGGAGAAAATTTTGAAGGCCGTCGAGAAGGAAATTGCCCGGCAGTTGCCGAAACTGGCGCGGTGCGAATTCATCCAGCGCGTGCTCAACAACAACGTCTGGTTGATTCAGGTGCAAACGCTCGCCACCGGCGTAGCGCTGGCGAACCGGCTCGCGCCGGAGCATTGCGAAGTGATGACGCGCAATCCGCGCAAGGTTTCCGAAGGCATTTTGACGGCTGGCGCGATTTTTCTTGGCGCATGGTCGCCGACGGTGCTGGGCGATTACGTGGCAGGGCCGAGCCACACGCTGCCGACCGGCGGCGCGGGCGCGTCGTTTGCCGGGCTGACCGTGGACCAGTTTCAGCGCCGGACGAGCGTGGTGGAATACAGCCGCGCCTCGCTCAATAAGGCGCTGAAGACGGTGAAAAAATTCGCGGAACTCGAAGGTCTCGGCGCGCATGGGAAAAGCGCGGAAGTGCGTTTGAAATAGTTTTTACGACGACACAGAGCAGCCGGATGCTTGACACGAATTGCGCGAATTGACGCTATTCAAATACGCTGAAGGCGCAAAACAGCCAGGCCATCGCACGCCCGAAGACTGACTTGCCCCAAGTCACCCGCGCGACCGAACGACACACCGCACACTCCGCCCAGCTTGCCGCTCCATTCCGGCAGCCGGGTTTCGTCAGTCCGCAGAATTGATTGGCGCGACCAAAGCGCCGTT
>JBEKRA010000107.1:0-7098 GCA_049519195.1 Verrucomicrobiota bacterium | reverse complement strand
ATTGGCTCCACGATTGCACGCCCGCCGGCAATCAATCTCCCCCGACGAAATTCGGCGTGACGCCGAATTTGACGGGCGTGACGCCCGTTCCACCCACAGCTTTGGATCTTGGGCCTTCGATGCTGGCTATTTTCCATTCGATTCAATATTTCACGCCTTGGACAAATTGAGTGAACGCCGCCTTCTGGCTCTCGACCACCTTCGGATCGCCCATCAATTTGTAAAACCAGGTCTGGCCGGCTTGCGGAACAATGATGCCGATTAGTTTTGTTGGTTTGCCTGTTTGCGGGCTGGTGCCATCAATCTCTACCAGCCATGCTTTGCCGCCTTCAACATCAATTTGCGGTGGTTTCAGCATTTCCGACTGGAACGCCAATCCAAGCTGACCGCGCCAACGATTCACGTTTGCGGCCAAACCGCCGCCGACGCCGGGAGATGAACTGACGTTGACCCCCGCCGTTGCGCCGCCATCGCCGGTGAGCGTGAATTTCGCCGCGAGAAATTGTCCGGCGGGAACTTCCTGCCAGCCGGCGGGCACCTGCCAGTTCGGCTGGCCTTCGTGTGAAACCGGGGCTGAAGCTGTCGCGGGCGTTGTCACATCGCCGATGGCCGGATGTCCCGGCGGCAATGTCGCGGGCATTTCTCCTGCGTTGCCGGATGCCCGCGCTGTCGTGAATTTCAGCGATTTGAGAAATTCAACGAACGCCGGTTTCTGCTGCTCCACCAAATCGGCGTCGCCGGTCATTTTGTAAAACCAGGCCATGCCGTCGCGATGCTGGATGACGCCGAGAATCCGTTCCGCGCTGCTGCTGCCCGGATTTGTCCCGGCGATGTCGTAAAGCTGCGCTGGCTGGCCGCCAGCCTCGACATTTTCCACCAACTTTTGCATTTCGTCATCCGTCATCACCGTCAGTCCGACCTGGCCGCGCCAGCGGTTGACGTTGGCCGCGTCGGTGCCGGACATGCCGGGCAGCGGAATGATGCTTACATCAGCCTGCTTGCCGTCCTTGCCCGCCACCTTGAACGAGGCGACACGCATTTCGCTGGGCGGAATTTCCGTCCAGCCCTCCGGCATCTTCCAAGTAAGTGGTGACTGGGCAGGCTCGGAGGCCAGGGGCGCGGCCATTGTCGGTGCGGATGAGATGTCCGGGTGTCCCGGCGGCAGGGTTGGGTTGGGGGAATCTGTCGGCAGTGCGGTGGCGGTTTGTTGCTGTGGCTGCTCCTGTTCCTTGGCCACGCGATAAACTTTGACGTCATCGCGGCCGCAGCCAGCCAGCGTTAGGATGAGTGAAAACGCAAACATCAAGTTCGCGGGAATCGAACGTTTGGAAGGCAAATGGCTGTTTGGCAACGCTGAAAACGACGATTTCATTTGGGAAAAGCCCCGGAGTGGCAATCAGCGCATGAGAAGTCCAGATAGGTGGAATCAATGTGATAGAAATCGAAGCCGGTTGCGTTAAGTTGCTCCAATTGTTTGCCGCTGCCCTGCGCCAGAATGATGTGGCACAGGTTGCAGTCATTGGCGGGAACCATTTTCTTTCCGTCGTCAGTTTTGTGATTGCCATCATGACAGCGAAAACAGCCGGGCCAGATTTTGTGGCCGATATTGTTCGGATGAACCCGCCAGTCGGTCTTCATCTCCGGGAAGAAATTGTTCTGATAAATCCGCTGCGCCGCGGCAACCAGCCCGTCAATGCCGGCCAGTTTCGGATAATCGGCGCGCAGGCCGGATGAAATTTTCCGCATGGCTTCGTCCCCGGTCTGGTAAGGCGCGATGAGGACGGCCACGACATTGGACCTCACCCACGGCACCGAACGATCCAGCAGGCCGGTCGAGATGGCGTCATCCACGGCGTCATTTGGGGGAAGAAATTGGTGCGAGGGACGGGTGTGGCAGTCCAGGCAATCCATGGTGCGGAGAGTGTATTTGGCCGGGTCGTCTTGAAAATTTTTGGCCCGGTAGACCGTGGCCTTGCCGGTGGATTTTTCGGTGACGCGCACCCATGGAATGACCTGCCGCTGTTCATCGGTGGCGATGTATTCAACCTTGTCGTCCCGGCTTACATGCCAATGAATGCCGCTCGGCTGGCCGTTGGCACCGCCACTGCCGACCTTGAGCAGGAGACGAACGGCGAATGACGTGTTCGTTTCGTCAGACAGTTGGTGGTAATAGGTCCTGTCCATGTTCCCGATAAATCGTTCCGGCCAGTGGCATTGCTCGCAGGTTTCGCGCGCCGGACGCAGATTTTTAACCGGTGTCGGAATCGGCCTTGGAATGTCGCCCGCCACAACGTCGTAAAGCTGGTGGAGGCCGTTGAGCTTGGTTCGCACATACCATTCGGCCCCGGCCCCGACGTGGCATTCGACGCAGGCGACGCGCGCGTGGGGCGAGCGAAGATACGTCGTGTATTCGGGCTTCATGGGCACATGGCACGCCGCGCCGCAAAATTGGACGGAGTCGGTGTATTGGTAGGTTTGATAACTGCCAAACGCGGTCACCAGCAGAAATATCAAGGCGCACAGGACGAAGCCGGACAGCAATTTCCGGTCGCCCGGGCGCGACAGATCAATCTGCAGCCGTGCGGAGACTTTTTTGCGCCGTTGCGCCCACAGGCCGGCCAGAATAAAAAACAGTCCGGCGAAGAAGCAGAGGGGCGCCACCACATAAACCAGAATCCCCATGTAAGGATTGCTGCGGGGCAGGAATATCTCGATGGCAAACAGCAGCAGGAAGGCAAACACACTGCCGGCCGCCATCACCACGCCAGCCAGGCTGATCCAGTTTTGCAGCAGCCTGGGACGGCGCGGGGGCGTGGGATTTTCGTTCGACTGCATTGGGCGAATCATTCAGGGCGTCGGATTATTTCCCGCCCTGGCCGGCGCGAAAAATACTTTTACTTTGCCGGCTTGAATGAACGGACGCGCGCTACCAGGGCCTTGATGTCATCATCGGTCAATTTATCGCCGAACGCCTTCATTTTTTCCACGCCCTTGTCAGTGACGCCTTCCTTGATGGTCTTGGCCGCCTTGGCGTCATCGAAGGAGTCCTGGACTTTGGGATCGGTCAAATCCTTGATGTCCCATTTGCGTCCCATCATCGTGTGCCCTTTGCCATCCTTCCCGTGACAAGCGGCGCAATTTGTGTCCCATATCTTGTTGGGGTCGTCCCCGGCCCGGGCGGACCAGACAGCCAGGCAGCCCAGCAGCAACGAGCCGGCGGCGATTTTCGCGGAGAATTTTGTTTTCATTTTCATAACGGTGTTAATAAGAGAACACTGGTTTTCATTTTGTCAAATCAAACCGCTCGCAGGCGTCATTTAGAACCGGTATTGCATGCTCGCGTAAACGAGTTGAGCGTCATAATTGTTTAGACCCCCGGAAGTCTTGTCGCGGTTGCGGAAGAAGCCGTATTTCAGGCTGACTTGGAGCGCCTTACTGATCCGGCGGGTGATGGTGGTCGTGACGCTGTGCTGTTCGTCGCCGGCGCCGAAGGGCTGGCTGAAAGCCGAGTTGTTCATGTAATCATCCGCGTGGTAGTAGGAGTATTGCAACTGGAGATCGGTTTTTTCGTTGAGCGCATAACCGGCGGACGTGTTGGCCGTCCAATAATCACTCGCGCTGTTCAGCACCAGATTGTTGATGCCTGACGAACTGGCCACCGGCGTGTCCAGGCTGTTCAGCACATAGCTGCCGCCAGCCTGCACATACAGGCGGGCAAACGGCGTCCAACTGACGTTTTCGCTGATGATGTGGCTGGTGAAATTTGCGCTCTGGACTTCTCCGGCTTGGGCGCCGCCGTTGGGAATGGAGGTGGTGTCCACGGTCGAATATTGGAAATCATAGCGCGTGACCAGCGACAACGTGTTCAAAACGCGCCATGTGACGCGGAAATTCATGTCGTCCACCGTGAAATTCTGGTTTTGCAGATAGCCCGGATATGTGGTCGGCGTGGCGGTCAGATTATTGTCGTAATCGTAATCGTGAATCTGGTGGTAATACTGTCCGCTGAAGTTCAGCCGGTAAAGCGGATACCAGTTGGCACCGACTGTGTATTTCTGGCCGAGCATGTTCCAATCATGATTTAGAACGGGGGTAAAAATGGCCGTGGTTTCTTGATTCCAAACCTCGTTGCCGTTGTCTTCCGACCATTCACCACTGGCGTAGAGCGACCAGTTGCGAAAACCGGTGTAACGGGCTTCCAGGCTCTGCGCCACGTCCAAATGCCAATTATTGTTGCCGGCGGTTGTCGGTGTTGACTTGAATGTCGCGCCGGTCCCACTGGTGCCGTTGTAATTGTCGGCAAGGTCGCCACCTTCGTATTCCACACGCAACGCGGGCACAAACACCAGATTGTCAATGGGGGTCATCATCAGGTTCATGTTGGCGACATACTCCTTCGTGTTGCCGCCGCCGGAAAGCCCGGTGAAGCCTGACCCGTTGTTGGCATAGGTGGACGAGAGTGGAGCATTGTAGCTTGGGCCGTAAATCCGGCTGCCCGACAGGTCGGTGTCTATGGTTGTGAAGGAGCCGCCCATCGAGAACGTGACCTTCTTGTTGAAAAACGTTTCCGTGAAACCGTGAACATTGAACAAATCGTCCCGCTCGACTTTGTTCTGCGTCACAAAACGAATGGCGTTGGCGGGATCGAGATCAATGTAGGTTGAATTGTTGTTGCGATCAATTTCGTAGCGCAGTCCCAGTCCCACATCGGTGTTGCCCAGCTTGTCTTTCACGTCGGCCTGGATAATGTCGCGTGTTTCATCAACGCCTAAAAATGTCGGCACGATTTTCCGATCGTTGGCGGTAACAGTGGTAATATCGCCCCAGGAGGTGGAATCCATCTGGCCCTGGCGGTAATCGTGTTCGTAGCGAATGGTGAAAGACGGTTTGTCAGGCAATGTCAGCCCGGCCTCAAACCACGCGCTGCCGCGATCCACGTGGAGTTCATTGCCAAACAGCGGCGCAAACGACTGGTCGTTCTGCGGGAAAAATCCGCCGTTGCCGTCATACCACGTGCGAAACTCCGTGAAGCCGGCGCGGACATAGCCCTTGTCCGGGTCCGACAATTCCAGCCGGATGGAATAATCATGGTTGTTGAACATTCCGTGGCCGTCCACCGTGAACAACCCCTTTTTCCCCGCGAATTGCTGCCAGTGGAAATCCTGCACGCCGCCATACGGCCCCTTTTTGGTGTCCTTCTGATGCTCGAATTGCGCCTTGTCTCCATCAACAAAAACGCCGCCCACGCCAAGGGTCATCCAATTATTGTAATCGGTGGGGGACGTCTCGAAGTTCGCCGCGCTGTTTGTCTTTGTCTCTTGCGCCGTGGCGGACGGAACGCCCAGCAGCGAAGCCGCAAGCGCCAGACCGCCGGTGATCGCCAGACGCTGGCGCTGGTTGCCGGGTTTGAAAGGTGTCTTCACAAATTCTCCAAGTTGATTTGCCCGGCCTAAAAACGGAGGTGATTGTTGACCTGCGAACCATGAATTGCCTCATGGCAGCCCGCGCTCCAGCAGGTTCCGCGGCTTAAAAACGAGGAGTGATTCACGTTGCCGATGTAGATGGCGCCGGCGGTCGTCTGTTGCTGGAAATGGCAGCGCAGGCAGAGCGTGGCGTTGCGCGCGACCAGCAACCGGGCGTTCACGCTCCCGTGCGGATTATGGCAGGTGGCGCAGCCTTCGCGCACCGCCTCGTGCTCAAAGACGAATGGGCCGAATTGCGCCGTGTGGCACTTGGCGCAGACTTCATTTTGCGACAGGAGTTCCGTCCCGCCGCCCTTGATCACCGAACCTTTGTGCGGATCGTGACAGTCGCCGCAACTGACCTTCTCTTCAAGGACCGGATGATGTGACGGCAGGTTGAACTGGGCTTGTTTGTCCAGATGGCATTGGAAACACGTTTGAGGCGATTTGCGTGGATTGATGATGGTGTTGGGCGTGCCGCCGGATTCAACGTGCAGGCTGCCGGGACCGTGACAGGATTCGCAGCCGATGTTCCTGGCGTTGTCGCCTGGAGCCTTCAAATGATAATGGATCGCGGTGTTGAAACCGCGATAAATGTCCTGATGACACTGCTCGCACGCCTCGGAGCCGGCATAGGTCGCGCCGGCGATTTGCGGCGGCGCTATTTCCACCCGGTTCAAATTGGCGCAGGAAATTATTCCCATTCCCATCAGCGATGCCCCAAGCGGTAAAAGGAGAAACCGCGCCGGACGACCCTTCAGCCGGAGAAAAATCCGGCTCAACTTGTGTTTTAGAATCGGCTTCACGGCTTAAATTTAATGCGTCTCTCGATAAATCCAACCAAACCACAACCGACAGTTCCCGAATAATATCCGCCAATGGACCTGCGCCTTCCAATGCAGCCATCACGATCACGGTTTTCAGCCTATAGAAAAATCATGGATGATACAAGCTTTTTTTCATCATAATATAAAATAATCATTGCCCTGGAGAAGTTGGCAAAATCCACTGTCGGCAATCCTCGTGTGGAGACAAAAAAGGATTGTCCCATGGGGATAACATCGTCCACTCTGGTTGCAAGATTCGCGTGAAAGATGATCCAAGCCAGTCCGGGGTTTCCGCCCGCCCGCCCGCGGTCGGAAAGATTTTTTGGGAAGCCGCGCTCGTGGCCGCCCTCGGGGCCGCGTTCGCGTTCGCCGCCAACCAGATCTCGCCGCTGGGGCTGGCGCTCACGCGCGATTATTTTCCGGCGGGAACCGCCCATTCGGTGCGACCGGTGACCGGCACAAATTCGGGCGTCCTTTCGCCCGCGCAATTGCTGGCGGCGCAGTTGAAGGAAAAGGGGCTGCAATTGATGGATGGCCGCCAGGCGGCGCGGCTTTTTCATGACCCGCGTTTCCAGCGGAACCTCGTCGTTTTCATTGACGCCCGCGACGAGCCGCTTTACCAGCAGGGCCACATTCCCGGCGCTTACGAATTCAACCCTTACCGTCCGGAAAAATATTTCGGCGAAGTCCTGCCGGTCTGCCAGAAAGCGGAGCAAATCGCGATCTATTGCACCGGCGGCGATTGCGACGACAGCGAGTCCGCCGCCATTCTGCTCCGCGACGTGGGCATTCCAAATCAAAAGCTTTTC
>JBEKRA010000106.1:0-7099 GCA_049519195.1 Verrucomicrobiota bacterium | reverse complement strand
AAAGTTCTTGGCGAGGGCAGCCTGGTTGACGGCCAGCAGCACAACGACGCGTTGCGCTACGCGCTGGCCAAGGATGCACTCAACTGTTTCTCCATCGGTTGCGAAAGCATCGAGGAAGTTTTGGACAATGTTAAACGCATCGCGAAGCTCAAAGTGCCAGCCTAAATCGAGCTTTCATGAGCCGGACTACCGGAGTAACCTTCGCCAAACCATGAACGTGCTTGAAAAGACAACGCTTCTTTTTACATGCATCGCCCCCTGCAATGGGTATGCCTAAATGCAATTTCCATGTATTTCAATAATCCAACAACCATAAGACGGCGCGGGCTTCCATCTCTCGCACAAACGTGTCTGGCGGCATTGTTTGCGTTTCCCATCGCAGCGGCGGCAGTTGAGGCGATTCCCGCGCCGGGGTCGAAACTACCGACGACGACAAACTGCGTGATAACGGCCGCCGACGTCACGGTGGACCGCGTGGGGACCAACATACCAGTTTCCGCCATCGGCGAGCCGGTAGGCGGGGTGACGTTGTCGCCGCCGCGCTGGGTCGAGGCCACCGCAAACTCTGTCGCTTACGCAACTGTGGATGGTTCAATTGCGCCCAAAGACCCGAAAGGCAAACCAATCAACTTCCGCGTCCTGTTCCCGGCAAGTTGGAGCCGGCGGGCCATTCAAATGGGCGGAGGCGGCCTAAACGGAGTCGTGCCCATGATGCGCGGTGATCGTCCCGGTTCCCTGACGGCGGACTTCGCGCGTTATGGCAGCGATTCCGGTCACCAGATGGGCGGGTTTGGCGGATTTGGCGGGCCGGGATTTGGGGGCGGCGGTGGCGGAGACGACTGGGCGCTCAATGAGGAAGCCATTCGCAATCTCGGTTACATGCAGATGAAGAAAACGCACGACGCCGCGATGGTCATCATGGAACGCGTCTATGGCGAGCGCCCGCGCTTCAATTATTACATCGGCGCCTCACAGGGCGGACGCGAAGCGTTGACGGTCGCGCAACGATATCCAGCGGACTACGACGGCATCGTTGCCGACGTTCCAATTCTGAATTTCTCCACTTTGATGCTCGCGCCGGAACTGATTCGTATTCAGGAAAAACCTTTGTCCAACTGGGTCACTCACGCCAAGGTGAATGCTATCCGCGCGGAATTTATGCGCCAGGCGGACAAGCTCGACGGTCTGGAGGACGGGGTGATCAACAACTACATGGCGGCGCGCGCGCTTTTCGACATGTCGCAAGGCGATCCCAAGCGCAACCCTTGGGCGGCCTTGCGTGCGCCGGATGGTGTGGACCCGAATCCGGCGGACGCTTCCGCCAATGCGCGGCTGACGGATGGCCAGATCAAGACGTTGGAATTCGTTTACAGCCGTTACAAGTTCGCAACGCCGCTGGCGAACGGCGTGCAGACGTTCGGTATGTGGGTTCCGAACACCGACCCGGCGGGCAACGGGCTGATCGCCGACCGTCGTTTTCGCGGACAAGAGGGAGCCGGCGACAACGCACCGATGCACGGGCATTTGGGAGTTCTCGGCGTGACTGGATTTCTCATGCAAAATCTCCCGGCGAACCCGCTCGATTACGTTGAAGGCGGCCCGTTCAATAAACGGCGCGAGGAAATCTCTGCATGGCTCGACTCGACCGATCCAGACCTCTCCGCGTTTTACAAACGTGGCGGCAAGATGATCGTGACCATCGGGACTGACGACACACTGGCGTCGCCAGGGTCGCAGCTCGATTATTTCCAATCCGTGCTCGACAAACTGGGCCGCGAGCAGGTGGATGCGTTTGCCCGGTTTTACGTCATTCCTCAAGTGGGCCACGGTTTGAGCGGCCGGAGCAGCGGAACGACGGGCGACGGAAAATCCGTTTCCTCATTTGCGATTCCAAACCAGTATGACAAGACCGCGCTGATTACCGCTTGGGTCGAGGGCAATGAAGCTCCGGGCAAGACGCTCGTCGTTACTGCGGGCGGGCGCAGTCTGCCGCTTTGCTCGTATCCCAACTATCCGCGTTACAAGGGCGGGCCGCCGGAATCCGCCGCGTCATACGAGAGCAGCGCGCCTTGACGAATCCCAGTCAAAGTCCTTTTTATCCACTTAACAACAAATCAAAAATTATGAAACTGAACCCAGGAGTTTTGCTGCTTGCAGGTTTGATTCTATGCAGCACGACAAGTTGCACCACGACAAGCGTATCTTCCCATACGAGCAACCGTTTCGTCTTCCTCTGCTTCGGGCAGTCCAACATGGAGGGCTTTCCCGGAATTGAACAACAAGACAAGGGCCCGGTGGATGATCGCTTTCAAATGCTGGCGGCGGTTGATTTCCCGAAACAAGGCAGAACAAATGGCAACTGGTATCCGGCCGTCCCCCCGTTGTGCCGCCCCTCGGCAGGTCTTTGCCCGGCCGATTATTTTGGCAGAATGATGGTTTCCAACCTTCCGCCAAACATCAAGGTGGGCATCGTCAATGTTTCTGTCGCCGGCTGCAAAATTGAACTGTTCGACAAAACCAATTTTGAGTCCTACGCATCAACGGCGGCACCGTGGATGAAGAACATCATCAAGGAATACAGCGGAAACCCCTATCAGCATCTGGTCGAAATGGCGAGACTGGCTCAGAAAGACGGGGTCATCAAAGGAATCCTTTTGCATCAGGGAGAGTCAAACGTGAATGACAAGGAATGGCCAGACAAAGTTAAAGGCATTTACGAGAATCTGCTCAAAGACCTGAATCTCAAGGCCGAGGAAGTGCCGCTGCTCGCTGGCGAGCTCGTGAATGCGGATCAGAAAGGCTCTTGTGCGAGCATGAACAAGATTATTGACGACTTGCCCAGGACGATCCCCACCGCGCACGTCGTTTCTTCGGCGGGTTGCTCCGGCCGGCCAGACCATATTCATTTCGCGCCGGCAGGTTACCGGGAGTTGGGAATGCGATATGCGCAGACCATGCTTCCTTTGCTTGGTTACAAGGTCGCCGAACCTAAATGAAAATTCGCCCTTATCTCGCTATTTCGTGTCTGATGGCGCTAGCCGCGCCGTTTTCTGCCCAACCCAACTGGGTGATGCGCAGAGGCGCGACGACGATTGGCGGCGCGAGGAAAAGGTCGTCAATCGCAAGGATCTGTGCATCTATATTTGCGACCCAGCGGCGGCTGTGTCATCGAACTGAATCCGCATTGATGTCCATGCGCCCAGCGCGCCGGGGCATTCATTGACGTTTCCCCGACATTGATGCATCAGTTGAAAAAGAGCGGCGTGACATCGAGGTCGGCGGAGAGGCTTTCCCATGATCCCTTTTCGGTCGCGTAATCGAAAGAACACTTCGCGTCATTCGCCACGATGGTAAGATGCACTCCTGCCTTTCCCGATGCGTTGCAGTTCGGAGTTCAGATGAACTGACTGGCCAGGCTCAAGTTGGAGTTCGGCGGTCAGGCTTCCATATCGCAGAACCGCCTTGCGTCCGCCGACAGAAGTGAGTGTCGCTGTCGTCAGTTTCCCGACCTTCCAAGTGATATCGAGTTCGAAACCTCCGCGCGCACGCAGCCCTTTGACGCTTCCATCCGGCCATGCGCCCGGTAGCGCGGGAAGCAGTTCGATTTCCCCGGTTTGACTTTGCAGCAGCATTTCGGCAATGGCAGACGTGCCGCCGAAATTGCCGTCAATCTGAAACGGCGGATGAGCGTCAAACATGTTCGGATAGGTGCGGGACGGATCGAAAAGGTGGTTGAGAATACTGAAGGCGCGGTTCCCATCATGCAGTCGCGCCCAACAGTTGATGCGCCAGGCGATGGCCCAGCCAGTCGTGATGTCGCCGCGAGTGTTGAGGCTGACTTTGGCGGCTTCGGCAAGCTCCGGCGTGCCGCGCGGCGTGATTTGCGCGCCCGGATACAGCGCATACAAATGGGAAATGTGGCGGTGCTGCTGCTCACGCGCCCGCGCATCCCAATCGCCAAGCCATTCCTGCAACTGCCCTTGCTTTCCAATCTGAAGCGGCGCGAGTCTGGCGCGCGTTTGTTCGAGCTGCTTGCGGAAGTCGGGATCGGTGTCCAGAATTTTGGACGCCTCGATGCAGTTGGAGAACAGGTCGCGCAGGATTTCCTCGTCCATGGCCGGTCCGGCGCAGACGGCCGAACCGAACGGATGCTGGTTTTCCGGTGAAACCGAGGGGCAGGTCACGAGCCAGTGGTTCGTTGGATCTTCAACGAGCGTGTCAAGGAAGAATTGCGCCGCTCCGCGCATGACGGGATAGGCGTCTTTCAGATATTTCTTGTCGTCGCTGAACTGATAGCGGTCCCACAAGTGGTCGCACAACCACGCGCCGCCGCTCGGCCACATGCCCGAATCCGCGAAGTCAATGGGTCCGGTCGCGCGCCAAAGGTCGGTGTTGTGGTGGGCGACCCAGCCGCGCGCGCCATACATTTCCCGCGCCGTGCGCGCGCCGGTCACGGAAAGGTCCTTCACCATCGCGATGAGCGGCTCCACGCATTCGCCGAGGTTGCACTCCTCCGCCGGCCAGTAGTTCATTTCGGTATTGATGTTGATGGTGTATTTGCTTTGCCAGGGCGGGTTCATGCTTTCATTCCACAACCCTTGCAGGTTTGCCGGCTGGGAGCCGGGACGCGAAGAACTGATCAGCAGATAGCGGCCATACTGGAAGTAAAGCGTGGCAAACTGCGGATCCTGACCGTTGCGAAAATTTCTGATCCGTTCGTAGGTCGGCAGTTGCATGGCGTCACTGGCGCCCAGATCAAGGGCAACGCGCCGGAACAGCCGCTGATGTTCCCGCGTGTGCGCGGCGAGGAGGGCACTGAAATTTTTCTCTCCGGCACCCGCGATTTTGGAATTGGCGATTAATGCGGTTGCCAGGTGGGAAAATATCTGGGGGCGAACTTTGTGTTCGGCAGCCGCGATTTGGCCTTTGACGATTTTTTCAGGATCACCGCTCACATCCTGATAATTCTTGTAGCTCGTTGCCGCCGCGATCAGGATCGTGACCGCATCCGCATTCGTCACCGCGATGGAATCGGACGTGGCGGCAACCGTTCCGCCATCCGCCAGCACGCGGGCGCACACTTGGAAATTCAGCGCTCCCTTGATGCCCTGCGCAGTCGAATTCGTGCCACGCATCAACAGGGTGTTTCCGGACTCGGCTTCAATGACGGCTTTTTGCGGCGTTTTGAATCCGGCGGAAAATGAAATCGAACCCTTCTTGTCAGCCGTGAGATGGACGACGATCACCTGATCCACCGGGCTGGCGAAGACCTGTCGCGTGAACCGTGTGCCGCCATCGCTGTATTCAACCGTGGTTACGGCGGTATCTAGGTTGAGATCGCGCCGGTAATTTTCAACGGAGGCCGAATCAGGAAAGGTAAGAATCAAATCACCAGCTGTTTGATACGGCATCTGGCTGGATGGGCGGGAGATTACTTTCGCGTTGATCAGTTTCCCGGCATCGGAGTATTTCCCGTCAAAGACGAGCTGGCGGACTTCGGGAAGAGCTGCATGAGCCTGTGGGTTGACGGGATCGTAAGGGCCTCCCGCCCAAAGCGTGTCCTCGTTTAATTGGAGTCGCTCATTGTTGACACGGCCGAAAACCATCGCGCCGATGCGTCCATTGCCGACTGGCAGTGCTTCTTCCCACTTGGAAGCCGGTTGGCGATACCACAGGCTCAAGCTCTCGCCGGGCGCTGATGCGTTTCCGGTTAACTGCGGCTCTGCCGCGAAGAGTTCGCTCGAGCAACCAAGGATAATCACACAACAAACCAGACGGTGTATGCAGATATTCATATATCACATCAATTCATGTCTTGCTACCGGCGATACGCAAAAATCACTGCGAACCAGAAGGGAAACAAAGGTCATTCCTGCCGGAACCCGTATTTTGTATTTTGGCAAAAGTCGCAGAATGAAGTTTAGCCGGATCGGGGAGGAAACAAAATATGACACATGTCACATATTGGGTAATGTGTCAGCACTTTGGCAACAAAGTGCTGACACATTACCGAATGTCTCGAAGTGATTGGATAACACTGCGAAGACGCAGGAAGGAGAACCGGTTTGCAGTGGAATGGTTTGCGCGCTGTCCGGGAATTCGGCTGGAGTTTTTGGCGGTGGCTCCCTGATCCGTCCGGCTTTGGCCTTTGTTTCCTGGCGTTTTTGCGTGAAATCCAGCGCCATATCCGGTTTGGCGTTGAGTCTTAATATCTTCTTAATCATTCGACTGCTAACATGAAATGAATAATGAAAACTGCCTGTTTCGCCGGAATTCCGGAATTGTATCATTGTCGTTCCCTGCTGCCGCGCAACTGGTTTTCACCGAAATTCATTATCATCCGGTCAAGGGGCCGGCGTTCAACGCCGACGGAACGACATGCCACCATTTGACCAACGACATCCATGAGTTCGTGGAAATCCAAACACCTCTGGCGCGACCGTGGACATCCCCGGCTTGGAAGACCATGGGGCAGATTCGGGTCTTCCCCACTTTTGAGCGGTCACAAAAACGAAATGTGAGAAGAAAAACAATGAAATCAAATGCGACGAAATCTCCAAACCGGAAGGCCGGGCTTCAGACAGCAGGCCGCCGGTGGAATCCAATGAAACACGCTGTTCGGAAGGCCGGACTCCTGGCAGCACTGTGTGTCCTGTCCGCATCAAGCGCGCTGGCGGAATATAGCACCTCTCGCGGGCCGTATTGGCCGGGGATCACCGACTATTTCGTTGGCAATACGTGGATCAGCAGTTCGACCACTTTCGACAATTCGGGATCGCTGATCTACAGCACCTCCACTCTGGCGACAAATACTGGCGCGCTGGCCTTGACGGATGTTTGGATGATTGGGGATTACTGGTGGGCGGCAGACGTGTTGGTTAAAGGCAGCGACGGAGTTACTATCAATAACACGGGGACCATTCAAAGCATTGTCTCGGGCTACGGCTCGGCGCAGGCAGTCGGAGTTCTTTCCCTCCAGAGCGGGCTGGTCATCACCAATTGGGGCACGATTGACGGGCAGGTGCAGAATCACGACGGCGAGGCGGACGGCGTGTGGACCGACTCACAGTCAACCACCATTATCAACAATGGCACGATC
>JBEKRA010000105.1:0-7161 GCA_049519195.1 Verrucomicrobiota bacterium | reverse complement strand
GGGTCCTTGAGGTTGTGTTTGCCGGTTTTTATCCCGGTCAGACCGAATAACGCTATTTTCATAAATGCTGGTTCAACGCGGCGAAAATTTGTCCGCCGCCCAAAATGAGCGCGAACAAAATCAACCACCATCGCCGGGAAAATGCCACGCGCGAATCCTAACCGACCCGGCGGGCCGAAAAAAGCGGGAAATCCAGAAGCTCCGGCGCAGGTCGGGTGGATTTATGCAGAAATTCTCACGGGCGTTTTGCCCTTGCCCGGCGGGCTGATTCTGGGAAGATTCATCCATGTCCGGGGCAACCACAGAAAATATGCGCCATTTTGCCACAAAGCTTTTTGCGGGTCGCAACTGTGCCCGATTGTCTCCTATGGGAATTAGCCCACATCGGGTTGGGTTAATATCGTGTTAGTGGCCTTCGCACGCGCTATGACAACGTCACGATTCTTTGAGTGGTTTGCATTCGGCGCGCTTTCGTGTTTGATGGGTCTCGGCCTGATACGTGCGCTCATGTTACGAGCGCGCGGAGTGTCGGTCTTCGTGGCGGATCGGCAGCGGACCGGCTGGCAGATGCTGGCCGATACGGTGATGCTTGCGTGTCTGCTGGCGTTCGCCTACGAGATCATTGCGTATGCGTGGCAGCTTCCTTTTCACATTGGAGCAGCGGTTCTGGACAGGTCGGTGGTTGATGGACTAGCCAGCCAGGCGTTGGGATCCCTGATCGTTACCGGCGCCGTGATACTCTACGTCCTTGCGCTCCGCGACCTCGGGGCGTCGTGGCGGCTGGGTTTGGACCGGAGTGTGCCTGGACCTCTGGTTACTGGAGGCGTCTACCGCTGGACAAGGCATCCCATTTATGTTGCACTCGACCTCTGGTTTGTGGGGACGTTCTTGCTGATCGGTCGGCTATCGTTCTTGGTGCTCGCCCTGGTTTGGGTGCCGTTGCTACACGCAATCATGGATCGAGAGGAGCGGTTTCTCACGGGGCTTTACGGCGACGCGTATCGAGATTACTCCCGACGCGTCGGGCGCTATTTCTTTAGGCAACGACATGAATAAGCACCGCATGCCGCCTAAATCACTGGAGCAAACGAGGGCGGGCCACGTCAGTTCCCAATGCGGACGCACTGGGCCGCCCGCGTCGCTCAGTTCGGTCGTTAGGCCGAAAGATTCTGAATGGCTCATGCGAAAGGTTCACCTAGCGTTGGAAACTGTCGGGCCTGAAAACCTGTCCGAGTGCGGCATTGGGTGCCTCTCTAACCCGGAGAACCAAGGGTATCGATGCAAAGTTGATTGGTTGCGACAGACGTTTGACGAAGGCTTGCGCCTTCTCATGTTCCGTGATGGCGAAGGCAAGGCATTGGGTTTCTTGGAATACGTGCCCGGTGAATTTGCATGGCGGCCCGTGCATGCGGCTGGGTGGCTCTTTGTGCATTGCCTGTGGGTGTATCCTAGAGGACAACAAATAAAAGGACTCGGCAGTCGCTTGATCCAGGCTTGCGTGGCGGAGGCCCGTCGGCAGAAGGCAACCGGCGTGGCCGCGCTCGTGAGCAATGGCCCTTTCATGGCGGGCAAAGAAATTTTTCTAAAGAATGGTTTTCATGTCATAGACGAACGCGCTCGGTTTCAACTGGTCATTTATCGGTTGGAAAAAGGCCCGGAGCCGCGCTTTCGTGAGATCCAAGGAAACGTCCCCGTTTTTCAAGGCTTGCACATAATTTATTGTGCGCAATGCCCGATGTCGCCCAAGTCGGCGGCGGACCTATCCGAGATGGCTGCCGCGCATGGCTTGAAATTCAAGGTAACTGTGCTCAAGAATGCCCGCGAGGCACAGAATGCGCCTTCCTATTACGGCGTGTTTAGCCTGCTGTGGAAAGGCAGACTGCTTTCGGATCACTATGTGAGCAAGGGCAGATTCAAGAATCTCCTCACGAAAGAGATTCTAAAAATGCGCGGTCCAAACGAAACCGTGGCGGAAGCATACAAGAGACTCCTCACGAAAGAGATTCCAAAAATGGAAAAATGAAGACTCATGCAACTTGATGTGATACGGGGGCGGCCAACCATCGGCTGCACCGAACGCCGGGATCTCATGACCACGATGCCTAATATGGAGTTAGCCCACACATGATCTGCTTTTCCCTTCAGCCCAGCACGCTCTTTAAATAATGTCCCGTGTGGCTTTCGGGCACGTGGATGATTTTTTCCGGCGGGCCTTCGGCCACAATTTTCCCGCCGCCCGCGCCGCCTTCCGGGCCGAGGTCAATAATCCAATCCGCCGTTTTGATGACGTCGAGGTTGTGCTCGATGACGACAAGCGTGTTGCCGGTGTTGCGCAGCTTGAACAGCACTTCGAGCAGCTTTGCCACGTCGTGAAAATGCAGGCCGGTGGTCGGCTCGTCCAAAATATAAAATGTGCGCCCGGTCGCCTTGCGGCTCAATTCCGCCGCCAGCTTCACGCGCTGCGCCTCGCCGCCGCTCAACGTCGTCGCCGCCTGCCCCAGGCCGATGTAACCGAGGCCGACCTCCGCGAGCGTCAGCAGCGGATCGTAAATCTGCGGCACGGCGCGGAAAAACGTCACTGCCTCATCCACGGTCATCGCCAGCACGTCGGCGATGTTTTTGCCCTTGTAGGTGATTTCAAGCGTCTCGCGGTTGTAACGTTTCCCGCCGCAGACCTCGCAGGTGACGTAAACCGGCGGCAGAAAATTCATTTCAATTTTCAGGACGCCGTCGCCCTCGCATTTTTCGCAGCGGCCGCCCTTGACGTTGAAGCTGAACCGGCCCGGCGCGTAACCTCGGATTTTCGCCGCCGGCAGCCTGGCGAACAGATCTCGGATGTGGTTGAACATGCCGGTGTAGGTGGCCGGGTTCGAGCGCGGCGTGCGGCCAATCGGCGACTGGTCAATCACGACGACCTTGTCAATGACTTCAAAGCCTTTCAACGCGCGGTGCGCGCCGGGAATTTCCTTGGAGCCGTAAAATTTGCGGAACAACGCCCGGCGCAGGATGTCGTCCACCAGCGTGCTTTTGCCGGAGCCGCTCACGCCGGTGACGCAGGTGAACGTGCCGAGCGGAATTCGCGCGTCAATGTTGCAGAGATTGTTTTCCTTCGCGCCGAGCACTTCGAGCCAGCCGCGTTCCTCCGACGGCGCCAGGCGTTTTTTGGGAATCGGAATCGTCAATTCGCCGCGCAGATACTGCGCCGTGAGCGAATATTTGCTCGCCAGAATTTCCGGCAACGTCCCCGCCGCCACGAGTTCGCCGCCGTGAATGCCCGCGCCCGGCCCGAGGTCAACGACGTAATCCGCATTGCGGATCGTGTCCGCGTCGTGCTCCACCACCAACACGGTGTTGCCGAGGTCGCGCAAGCCCTTGAGCGTGGCGAGCAGCCGGTCATTGTCGCGCTGGTGCAGGCCGATGCTCGGTTCGTCCAGGATGTAGAGCACGCCGACCAGCCCGGCGCCGATCTGCGTGGCCAGCCGGATGCGCTGCGCCTCGCCGCCACTCAACGTGCTGCTCTCGCGGTTCAGCGTGAGATAGCCGAGGCCGACGTTTTTCAGAAAGCCGAGTCGGGCGCGGATTTCCTTGATGACTTCGTGCGCGATTTTCTCCTCGAATTCCGTGAGCTTGAGGCCGGCAAAGAATTCATCCGCTTTTTCCACGGACAACGCGCACACATCCATGATGGACAGGCCGGGGGACTTGGATTTCAAATTTGAAATTTGAAATTTGAGATTGGCGGCTTCGCCGCCGAGCGTCACCGCCAAAATTTCCGGCTTGAGGCGCCGGCCCTTGCACACGTCGCAAAACTGCGGGCTCATGTAGGGTTTGATGCGGTTGCGGACGAACTCGCTTTCGCTGTCGGTGAACATCCGTTCCAGATTCGGCAGCACACCCTCGAACGGGCGGGTGATGGTGCTCATTTTGCCCGCGCGCCAGAAATTAAAATCCACCGGGACTTCGCCCGAACCGTGAAGCAGGACCTTTTTGAAATCGTCCGGCAGGTTTTTCCACGGCGTTTCGAGGCTGACATTGAAATGCGCGGCGATGGAGCGGAGCATGGCCTTGTAATAAATGTTCATCCGCTTCCCGGCACGCCGCCATGGCTGGACGGCGCTTTCGAGCGGCTGCTCCGGGTCTGGCACGGCGAGGTTTTCGTCAAAAATCATCTTCTGGCCGAGGCCGTGGCAGACCGGGCAGGCGCCCGCCGGGGCGTTGAATGAAAAATGTTTTGGCGTAGGCGGATCGTAGCTTTTGCCCGTGGCCGGGCTGCACATTTTGTTCGAGTGCAGTGTTTCTATCCACGAGTCCGTAGTCAGTAGTCCGTGGTCAGTAGTTTTTGCTGCGGACAACTGACTACTGACTGCGGACTTATCCGGCAATTGATGCAGCGTGAACATCACGCCTTCGCACCAGCGCAAGGCGGTCTCGACCGAATCGCCGAGCCGCACGCGGATTTTGTCGTCAATCACCAGCCGGTCCACGACGGCCTCGATGGTGTGGAATTTCTTTTTGTCGAGCTTGACGCGCGTGTCGGCGGCAAGCTCGACGAATTTGCCGTCCACGCGGGCGCGGACAAACCCTTCGCGCGCGAGGCGCTCGATGACGTCGCGGAACTCACCTTTCTGGCGGCGAACGACCGGCGCCAGCAGCATCACGCGGGTTTTGGGCGGCAGCGCGAGAATTTTGTCCACAATGTCACTGGTGGTCTGCGATACGATTGGCACGCCGGTGTCCGGGCAGTGCGGTTTGCCGATGTGCGCGTAAAGCAGGCGGAGGTAATCGTAAATCTCGGTGGTGGTGGCGATGATGGAGCGCGGGCTGGAGCCGGAACTGCGCTGTTCGATGGCGATGGCCGGCGACAGGCCCTCGATGAAATCCACCTCCGGCTTTTGCATCTGGTCGAGGAACTGGCGGGCGTAGGCGGAAAGGCTCTCGACGTATTTGCGCTGGCCCTCGGCGTAAATGGTGTCGAACGCGAGCGACGACTTGCCGCTCCCGCTCAAGCCTGTGATGACCACCAGCTTGTCGCGCGGGATGTTCAACGTGAGGTTCTTGAGATTGTGCTCACGCGCACCGCCGATGCGTATGAATTCCTTGCTCATGGCCGCGAATTTTTCATTCAAATCAACCGGCGAGGGTATTCAAAAAAGGAAGAGAATCAAAGCGGGATGTAGCGATGTGGGTCTTTCTGTTTGCTAAAATTCCAGGACGCCGATTCCGTAATGACCCTGATTGGGATTTTCAACGAATTCACGCGACTTGTATCGGGTGCGGATTTCCCGCCAGAATTTGTCCACGTCGCATTTTGCCTCGGGCGGGTGCGTGCAGATGTCGTGAAAAACCACGAGTCCACCGCGCAGCACCAATGGCGAATACATTTCAAAGTCCGACTTGGCACCTTCGTAGGTGTGATCGCCGTCAATGAAAAGGAAATCAATTCCCTCCGGCGGAAGGATGGCTTTCAACTGTTCGCGGGTGGCTGGCAAATGCGAGTCCAAGCGAAGCAGGTGCAATGCTTGTTTTGGCTGCGCGAACCGCCGGTAAATCAGCGATTTCCAGCGCGGATAGCCGCCTCCGTGAATGCCGCCCGGCAGGTCAATGCTGACTATGATCGCCCGCGGGTCCGCCACTGCGCACCAGATGGACAGGGTTCCGCCGTTGGCGGTGCCAATCTCAACAACAGTCCGCGGTTTTCTTTGGTGAAGCAGGGCAACCAGTTGAAGAATTTCGGACCGATTTTGAGAAGGGCTGATCAATTCCCCCGCCGCAGCGAAAGTGAAACCGATGATTTCTTCCGGCGTTTTGCCATGCGGCATTCGCAACGTGAAGAAATGCATTCCCCGCCCAATCTGGCGGAAGTAGAGAAAGACTTTCTGAAACAGCGGCTTGAAACCCTCCCGGCGAATGGTTCGCCATGCAATTGTAAGCTCGTAAATCATGCGTCAGCAGCGGCAGTTTAACCATGTTTGCCAGTTGTGAAAATCATTTTTCAAACACCACCAACATCCCCGAACCGTGATCGAGTGGCGTCGCCATATCATTCACAATGGCCAGCGGTTCCATGACGAAATGCAAGCCCTCACGAACCGTGAAATTTTTTGAGAAAAGCCCGTCCATGCGGGCTGCAAAACGGATTCGCGCCGGGAATTTATCCAGCGCCGGATCAAAGAAGGCCGCGACAACCCCGAGCGGCTGGAAGAAGCCGTAAAGTTTTTGGAAGCGCACCTGCTTGAAGCCATGCTTCAAAAAGCGGTTGCGCAAAGCCGTCGGCAGTTCCATCCCGACGTGGCCGGGGACATCCACAAAATATTTCTCAAAATATCCTGGGATTTTCTTCGCCTCCCGAAACCAGACGTTCGTGCTGTCGGTCTCTATCACATGCACGGCGCGACCACCCGGCTTCAGAACACGATGCATCCCGGCAAACAGCGCGTCCTTTTTGTCGAACGGGATGTGGCCGAGCACGTCGCTGGAAACAACGTAATCGAAGGTGTTGTCGGCGAATGGCAGTTGATAGCCGCCGGCGTGGTAAACCTCCGCATAAAGTTTCCTGGCCAGGGGCAAAAGTTCCAGTTCCGGGTCCACGCCGATGACTTTGCCATAGTTGCAGAAATAATGGCGCCCGCCGCCGCAGCCCAGATCCAGAATCAGCCGCGATTTGTCCCCGTGTGCCATTTCGTTGTAAAAAATCCGGTCGCGCCGGCCGGAAAATGAAAACTTGATCCGGAGCGTGTTGAGCAACGAGAGGAAACGGCTCCGGCTGATTTTCTGCCGCAGCGCGGCGCTGTCCGACCACGCGTGCTTTTGTTTTTCCTCAAACTCACCTTCATTGAATTTCTCGGCGCTCGTCAGAAAGGAAAGAATGCCGTGGAGATACGGGAATTTTCTTCCGCATTTCGGGCAATTCCACTCCGAATCGGATGGAACAATTTCAGCCCGGCAATCCGGGCATGTCAGTTTGGCCAGCATTTATTCCAGCTTGCAGTTTTGCCGCGGATGAGACAATCAAAAATCCGGCGAACCGGTTTTTCGGGCGCATCTTGACACTGCCCCCAAAGCAAACGTGTCCCTCCGTTCGGAGTTCCGCGTTTACGCGGCAAATGCAGTGATGCACCGAAACCGCCTGAAGGCGGAACTCCGAACGGGGGCAATGCGCGC
>JBEKRA010000104.1:0-7166 GCA_049519195.1 Verrucomicrobiota bacterium | reverse complement strand
GCGCTTGCCGGCGGCCAAGATCACCCAAATCAAAGAATTCATGCCAGCGGCGTGGGCCAAGGCCAAAGCCAGGGAGGAAATGGTCGCTCAGGCAGCTTGACGATTAATCAATTACCGACCTCCTCAACTCCCGTGGTAAACTGGACTGTATCCTTTGAGTCGGATACCATCAGTCGCGTGTTGAATTGGGCCGGGGCGTTGACCATCGTGGCTCCGGCCTACACCGCCGGGTCAGGGCCTGGGCACGGCCAGGCTGTCATGCAGAATCAGAACAAGGCCGTCTGCGTCATACGGTTCGGGGATGACCCAACGCGAGCCGAAAACCAGTTTGGGAACGGCGTTGTTGCCGTTCTGGATGGTCCCGCCGTAAATCCGAATGGAGGTTTGCAAATACCGGTCAATCCAGGGATCGGCCAGGGCGGCGTCGAATTTCGCCTGGCCGACCAATTCGACAGCTTTGGCCCTGGCGGCATCGAGGCTTCGCGGCTGCCAGTGGTTGCCGGACTCAAAAGAGAACATCCAGAGGTTGAAGGCATCAAACGCCTCGCGCTTCGCCACCCAAACCGCCAGGCCAACTTTGGCCAGTTCGCAGGAGCCTTTGAATTCATCCACGTCCCGCGGGATGTAAGGGTTGCACTTGGTGTTCAGCGGCGTCGGACAAAGCGCAAAGGTCAGCTTGCCGCCGTAGCGGCGAACTGCCTCATCGAGCATGAAATGCAATTGCTGGCAATGCGGGCATTTATAATCAAAGAGCAGGGTGACGACGTAGTGGGCGTCCGGCGAACCGACCAGTGGCACGGCGTGGGGATCAATGACGGGCAGGTTGTTTTGCAACTCGCCGCCGCGATAGACGCCCGGGGGAACAAAATGAATTTGGCAGACCGCAATGATGCCGGCCAGGACCAAACCGACCGAGGCGAAACCCATCGCTGGCAAAGGGCCAACCACGCGCCGTGGAGCCGCTGTGGAAAAATCATTGGCCGGCGTTGTTGAACTCTCGTCAAGTTGCCTGGGCGCCTGCCAGATCACCAACATTGCCAGCAACAGGCTGGTGATGTGCGTGGCCATGCAATAGGGACAAAACGATCCGATGAACCATTTCTGCACGATGATGAACCACAGGGCGCTTCCTGCGGCCGCTCCGACCAGAACCAGCATCGCGCGCCAGGCCAGACGGCGGATCGGCGACTCCGTGGTCGGTCCAATAAAAAAACCGGCCACCAGCATTGCCAGATACGCTCCCGCCGCCAGACCGCTGACGGGCAACACTCCAGCAACTGACGACCAACGGCTGTTGAGCACCTGGTCGCACGGGCTTCCGCCGCCGCAGCCGATCACCGACCCGCCCATCAGATAATGCCAACCCAGGAAGGCGCTCAACGCCAGAGCCAGCACGCTCAAACCAGTCAAGACCCAGCGCCACCAGGGCCAGGACCGGCGAGAACGAGTCAATTCTTTGTTAGAAAACAATGCCGTTCCTCTCAAATGTAATTGTTCGGTCAAACAGAAAGCTCCGCGACCCGACATCGAGCTGCGGAGCCTGAATCTGTGTTGACCAAACCGATGCTATGACCACCGTCTAATTCAGTTCAAAGGCGTCCTCACTGGGTTCTCCGGGCATACTGGTTGGGCGCACCGGGCGTGGGACCGTTGCCGCCAACCTGCGCCCCGCTGGCATGCGCCTTGGTCAGTGCGCTGGTGAGGGTGATGCCACTGCCGGAGACCTGTGCACCCTCCGCGTGGGCAATAGTAAGCGGCGCGGTGACGGTGATTGAGGCACCGCCAGGGCCGCCAAAGCCGCCGCGACCACCGCGGCCGCCGCCGGTGACGGAGGCGACAACCGCCGTCTCAAGGTTCTTGCCACTGTCAATGGTGATGGTCTGGCCGGTGCTAAAGCCTGCCGCGTTGGCGACAGGGATAGAGGTCGCGCCCACGTCAGTGGCAGTTCCCACTGTGGTGCCACCTGCCGTGCCAACCGACGCGATGACGGCGGTCTCGCGGTTCGCGCCCGAGTCAATATTAATCGTCTGGCCGGCGGCAAAGTCGGCCACGCTGGCGACTTTTATGTTGTTCGCGCCAGCGGCTGAATCAAGCGACAAGATCATGGCTGTCTGCAAGAGAAAATCCCTGGCGTTGTTGCCGGTGTCAGCGCCGTCCGGGAAACGACCCGCGCTTCTCGCCGGCGTGGGGCCAGCCGGACCGCCACGGCCACCGAAGCCGCCACGGCCAGCGCTTGGAGAAGCCACAAAATTTCCGCTTCCCGGAGACATGCCTTGATAACCTTGACCGGCCCACGGGTCAACCACGCCGCCGTAGTTGAGGCTGTCAACGACCAGACCGGCGGCGTCGCGCAGCACCATGCTGCCAGCGTTGGCGAGGGCGGGACCCCCGAACCACTGGCTGGGCGCCGGAGGCCCTTGGTAGCCCGCAGTCGTGACCGCGGCGTCACGCACAACCGCGTTGATTGCATGGTTGCTGGCCAGGGGGCTGTCCAGCGTGATGCCGGTGCCGAGCGGTTGGAGCGGCTCGTTGCTCGTGTGGGGATAAGCCGTTGCCGGTCGGAAACTGATTCCTGTTCCGCGAACGCTGAAGGGAAGATTGCTCGCATGGTTGAATTTCAACGGGGCCTTCAATTCGAGACTCGCGCCCCCGCCGCCGCGTCCGCCGCCACCCGCCACCCCGCTGATGCTCTTGACCGTGACGGTCTCGGTCCCGTGGCCGACGCTGTCGATGTCCAAGTTGATCTTGTCGCCAACCGAAATGTCGGTGGCACTCCGCGCCCTGATACTGGTATCGCCGGCTTTCGCGTCCGCCCCCAAGTAAGTTTGCGTGCCCGGCTTGCCGACGGCAGTAACCGTGACCACCTCATACTGTTCCACTTCTCTCGCGACAGCGGGCTGCGTGGCGCCATAGCCGAGGCCAAGCTTCTGGCCGACCTCGACCGAGAAGCCGCCACCGCCGCCAAAACCACCACCACCGCCGGTGTAAGGCACGCTGGTCGAGCCGGGAGGAATGGTGATCACCGGACCATCGGGCAGAGGTTGCCACAGCGTTGTGCTGGTGCCAGCCGCCGTGCCGACGCCGGCAATCTTGCGGGTTTCCACGGCGGAGCCAGTGTCAATTTGAATCGTATCGCCGACGTTCATGCCGGTCGTGCTCCTGACGTAAAGTGTGGTGTCACCCTTTTTCGCGGGAACCGCCAGCCCGGAGTTGGCAAGCCCGAGCAGGTAAAAGCTTTTGCTTGCAAGTTTCGTCGCGGCCGGAATTTTCACCGAGGAGAAAATGGGCTGCGCAATCGGGTGATGAGTCAGCGTCCAGCCGGAGAGATCAACATCTTTGTCGCCCGCGTTGTAAAGCTCGATGAACGAGTCCGTCGAGTTGACTGCAAACTCGTTGATCTTGACCGGGCTGACGTTCCGCGCCTTTTCAATCGCTGTTTCAGATTGGCTTGCGCCAGCCACCGTCCAGGAAGCATTGGCGACCATATCACCGTTGAAGGCCGCCGGCCCGGAAGTAACTTTGAAGGTAGCACTCACGGTTGCACCCGGCGCGACCGGGTCAGAAAACGTCTTTGACGTTTCGGTGCCGCCGGAGACTACGGAGGTCCACCTCGCAGGCGCGGAAATGCTCAACTTGACTCCCTCTGCGGGCGATGCCGAAACGTTTCTGAATGTCACGGTGGTGTCCTGTGAGGAACCCGGCGAAAATGTCTGGAGTCCCGGGGGCGTGTCAATGGCCGACGCCGGCGTCAGGCTCAACTGCGGCATGTCGTATTTGGCTGCCACAACGTTGGCCTGCACTTTCTGCTGGGTCTCCTGCGTTGGGAACGTGCCTGCGGCCGTCATCGCCGCTTCATAGACTGTGCCATCCGAGCCGTTGCTGTTGTCGCCGCCGTTGCCCATGATGATGGCCCCCTGCTTGCGCATCGGGTCATAGGACTTGTTGACGCGCGGTCCGTCGAACATGATGGACAGTTCACCCGTTTGCGCGTCGCCGCCCATGGATCTCCAGTGGTGCGGTTCGCCGTCGGCCGTGGCCGTCACGAATCGCCATTTGATGATCGGCAGGTCGCAAAGCTTGGTTCCATTCGTGGTGACACAACCCACCAGGTTGTTCTCCTGATCGGTCATGATCCACGGGCCGGGAGGTGGGCCATGATACCAAGTGGGCTGGTTGCCGAAGTAGGTCGTTTCCATGGTGCCGTTGCCGTCGTCGCGGCTGTCAATCTCGCCGTTGCCGTAATCGAAGCAGCAGCCGCTGTTATAGTGATGGCCGTTCAAGACCCAATACTGCCCCTCCGCCTGGTCGTCAACCGCGGTGCCGTGGGGGTTGTCATTGCGGAGGCCCATCCCTGGAGCGATGAAGATGCCGTAAACTTTGTGGCCCATGATTGTAACCGGCGCCCAATCGGCGACCGGCACGTTGTTAAAGCCGCCCATGACCATGACGGTGCCGGCGGGACCGCGGGGCGCCTGGGTGAGGTCGTTCTTATGGCCGGACTGGTCGTAAAGCGTGGTGATCCAGCAATAAGTGTTGGCGCAAAAGGCATCCTGCGCGGCTGCGTTGGCGTATCCGCCCGCATCCGTCGCGGACGGTCGAACGACGCCGATGTCCAAGGTCTTGCCGTCCGACTGGCGCAAGACCTGGTAGAGCGGGCCGTTGTAGGAGGCATACAGAGCGCGTGTGGAGCTGTGCGCGGCCACACAGGGGGTGCCGCCGGCGGCATAGATGTCACATGGACCTTGCGGCCTGGCTCGGGTGCCAGAATACGGGTGGGACTTACAGGCCACCATCAATGTGATTGGCAGCGTGAGCGCCAGTGCGAGCATCATCACAAAACTAATTCGTGTTTTCATATAATTAATAATTAATAAACGTAAACGGGTCAGTCAATAGTATCGTGCCATTTTTCATTCATCGGCCTCTGACATACAAGCTTTGACTGTTACGACTCATATTGTCAATTCTCCGCCGAATGTAATCCTACAGTGCCTGTGCGGAAGACAATGTTCATGCGCCCGGGATTTTCCGGATTCGCCTGTGAGCAGTTCCACAGTCACGCGCCGCAGTGGGCGCATTTCTCGCGGTCACATGTTCAAGTGGTTTCATTCAACCCCACGTTTTCCAGCGTCACATGGCGCAGCTAGTCTTGGTTGCCAAAGCGCCGTATTGCATCCAGTATTTCAATGCCAGCCGGCCTTCCGCGTCAAAATCCAACGCGACGTCTTCAGCGACAAGTTGACTGGTCACCATCGTTTCGCGGAAGGTGATGCTCATGGCGTCCACTTCAGGATCGTAGCTGATTTGCACAATCGGATTTCAGTTAACGGTAAAAAGCATATCCCGTCACGGCCACAATTTCCAATGTTTCTTCCACGAATACCGGGCGGGCTTGTTTGGTGGCGTAGGTTTTCCCGTTCACACAAATCAATTTGTCGTCCGGTGCAAACAGCAGTTCATCCGGCAAACCCAGCCTATTCCACCCGGATTAAGGATGCGACAGGCGGAAAAATTTGTTTCCGGTCACCGGGGAATTGGTCGCTGTTTTGGTCGTGCCGTCGTCGCCGATGGTGCCGCTGAAGTTTGTCCAGCCGGTCGTGGCCAGATTGGTGTTCTGCTGCAATATCCAGCCCGCCCAGCCCGTCCACGACGATGCCCACGACACGACGACATTGTTGCCCGACAGTTTGACTGCCAGCCGCGGCTTGAAAGTTCCGGTGTTGGTCAGCACCACCAACGTTTTGTCGTTATTGTCCGCGCAAATCAAATCCAGCCGGCCGTCGCCGTTGACATCCGCCGTGACGACTGAAATGGGCCCATTGCCGACATTGAACGTGGCGTTCGAGGCAAAGATGCCGCCGCCTTTATTGGTCAGCACCGTGAGTGTGTTGTCGGTGAAATTTGCGTTGACCAAGGACATCCGCCCGTCGCCATAAAACTCTCCTGCCGCCACTGACCCGCTCCCGGTCGAAAGCCGTCCCACACTGACCATGCTGGCAAGTTTGAAGACGCCGACGCCGTTGTTGGTCAGGATGGAAACCGTGTTTGTAGTGTCGTTCGCAGTAATCAAATCCACCATGCCATCTCCGTTCACATCCGCCGCCGTGACAAACACCGGCCTGGAAACTCCAACATTGGGAAGTCCCGCGAGTGTGAACGTGCCACGACTGTTGTTCGTGAAGATGGAGAGTGTTCCGTCACCGGTATTGGCGGTGACAAAGTCCACTCGTCCGTCCCGGTTCACATCTACGGCGATGACCCCCCGCGCAAAGGAAGCGGGTGGAGATGGCGAGCTGGCGAGGGTGAACGTGCCGTTGCCGTTATTGGTGAATACCGACATGGAGCTGGCGCCAGTGAGAGGCTCGCCAATCAAGTCCGGCCAGCCATCTCCGTTCACGTCCCCTGTGGCGAGCCAGCGGGGGCCGTATGTTGATGGCATCGGAATCGTGGTCGAGAGTGTAAATTTGCCGGCACCGTTGTTGGTCAGCACACCCAGCGTCTTGTCATAGTAATTATTCGCGGCGGCCACGTCCATCTTCCCGTCCCCATTGAAGTCGGCCGCCACCACTTGATACGGCGAAGCTCCGGAATAATTCGTGCTGCACACGCGAAAAGTGCCGTCCCCTTTGTTGGTGAACGCCATCAGGTTGTTGTAGGTGGAGTCCGTATTGGCGCTCACCAAATCCAGTTTCCCGTCCCCATTGATGTCGGCGGCCACGACCGAATAAGGAGGTTGGCTCACTGGATATGTGCCGGACAGAACGAAGCTTTGCCCCATGGCGTGATTGAGGCCAAATAACAACACGATTGCCGCCGGCAAATGGATGCAGAATTTCATTAGTTTCATGGAACACCCATGTGGCAATCTTTGCCCCGAAGCGAAACCGCGTCAACCCCGTTTTGACGGTTTTCTCAAAAGGCGACAGATGGTAAATTCCATGTAGCGCTGACTGTCGGCGTCAATCCATTCTGTGGGCCGGTTGGTGTCCGCAGCCCATGCGCGGGAAGAAATCAGACAAATAGCAGCCAGCGCGACGACAGCCGGCGGGTAACGGTCAAATGAAACCGCCGTGCGTCGTAGCGGCGTCTGGCAGAGCGCCGCAAACCGTTGATAATTGAGGAGTGCGGCTTTCCGCCGAAAGCCGCCACGCTGCTTTTGCAGAAGT
>JBEKRA010000103.1:0-7168 GCA_049519195.1 Verrucomicrobiota bacterium | reverse complement strand
GGTAAGGCTGTTGAAAATGAAAAGGCTGTCGCCGCTGGCGCTGACGGCAAAGCCGGTATTGTTGGTGGCTGCTGGCGATTTGTCGTCGCAGTAAATCAACAGGAAACCATTGGCTGGAATGAGCGTGTTCGGCGCGAAAACAAATTTTCTCGGATTGTTCGGATCATTGCTCACGCTCACGTCCACGAGATTGACGGCGTTGGTGGACGGGTTGAACAATTCGATCCAATCCGGTGTTGTGCCGGCGGAGTTGGTAAAAGAGCGATTGGCCGCGAGAATTTCATTGAACACCACCGGCACGGTTGCCGCCGAGGTGGCGATGATGTTGGTCGTGAGTTGAATGGCGTTCAACTGCATTCCAAAGACATCATCGGAGCTGGTGCTGCCCGACTGATGCACTTCCACCGCCATGACGTTGTCGCCGGTGTGCAGGCTGGCCGATGGCAAAACGAGAATATCCGGCACGCCTTCGATGGCCAGATTTGTCGCGAGGGTGCTGTAAGTGAAGCTCGCCGGCATCCGCACGGAACCGACCTTGGTGCCGTTCAGGTAAAACACCGCGCCGTCGTCAACGTAGTTGGTCGAGACCAAAGTAAAATTCGTCAGGCTGCCGCTCCAATTGAAATGCGTGCGGTAATAGACGGTGAGGTGGCCGCCGGTTTGATTCGGCGCGGGAATCGTTGTGCGGAACGGAAATGGATATTCCGCCGGCGTGGTTTCGTAACCGAACAAAGCCGCGCCGTTGGACCACGCGGAATCGTTGAAGGCCGCCGGATACCACGTCGTGCCGCGGTCGGTGCCGGAATTGTCCCAACGCCAGGTGTTCGTGATGTCCAGCAGGTTGACCACGGACATGGTGACGTTCGTGATTGAGCTGGGGACGACCGGCGCCGGATTCGGGCCACCCGCCGTCGGCTGCGAAAAACTGGCGAGCGTGTCACTGCCGCTCGGACTGCGTCCCTGCGAAACATCCGTGATTTGCGGGCCGTAGTTGATCACGTCAATCGGAACGAGCGCGGGATCGGAGAGAATGATGATGCCGGAATTCGGATCGAGCGAGAAATTCAGGTGGTTCGCGCCTTGCGCCGTGTTGCCATCGGCCACAAAAGATTGGTAGCCACTGGCCGGAATGAAACTCAAGGCGGGAATCTGGTTCAGCCCCGGCGCGCCTTCGGCGTTGGAAAGGTAACAGCCGCCGAGCGCGACCGGTCGCGATGCGGGATTAAACAGTTCGATGAAATCGTTGTTCGCGAGGAACAGTTCATCCGCCAGCCATTCGTTGATTTTCACTCCATGCGAATCCGCCATCGGCAGAACGATGTTGTTGCTGCCGAAAGTCGGCTGGCACAGCGCCCATGTTCCGTCCACACCGCGGCCGATTGACAGATCGTGAATTTGAATTCCAAAGCCAACCGAATCGAGCAGCGCGCCGCCGTTGGTCGCGGCGTCGAAAAGATAAAGAGCGTCGCCGCTGGCGTTGAGCGCGAACCCCAAGTGAGTGCCGGGCGCGGCTGACTGCGAGTCAGCGAAAAGAACGAGGAATTGTCCCGGCGCCAGCGACGGCGTGCCGTTGGTAAAAATAAATTTGTAAGGCGTGGTTGCGCTCGTGGTCAGTCCCATGCCGGCCAGATTCACAGGCGCGTTGCCGCAGTTGAAAAGTTCCACCAAGTCAGGCGTCGTGCCGGAATTCGTCAGCGTCGTGGAATTCAAGGCGAGAATTTCATTCAGCCTGATCGTGGGACGGAACGGCTCGACATAGCCGGTGTCCACAACCCATGTGCGCGAGCTGGTGACGACCGCGTTCGTTCCAAACGCCGAATCATCCTGATACCAGCCGGAATCGCGCTTGCCGGTGACGCTGACGGAATGCGGGCCGTTGGATAAACCGGTCAGCGCGATCGGCGTGGTCGTCGGCGTTTCCGCGCTCCAGCTTCCCGAATCCAACTTCCATTTGTAATGCGTGTAGCCGGAGCCGTTCGGGAAACCGGCGGTGGGAATTCCCGAACCTGACCGGACAATTCCCACGTTCAAGGTCGCCGTCGTCTGGTTGTTTGTGCCGATGGGTTCGCCTGAAATGGAAGCGCCAATCGGAATCACGCCGCCTTTGTCGCGTCCGTTGGGGCCGGTGCGCAATGCCGGCGATCCGGGCAACAAACTGAACCAGTTCCACATCACTTGCGCTTGATTCCACGTCGCAAAATATGTTTCGGAAACCTGCGGCACGTGCTTCAGCAGCGGATCGGCGATGAGGTTTGAGCCGCCAGGTCCGGTCCATGCGAACGGCAGAATGTTGTTGCTGAACGTGACGGTGGTTTGCGCCGGATCATAATTCCGCACGAGCTGCTCGGCGTCCGAAATGACGTTGCCTTCGAGATAAAAGCCGCGGCCAAACGCCGTGAGCGACGGCGTGGTATCGCGGACGATTACCACGCCGGATGCGAAATCTTCGCCGCCGGTTTTGGTGGTATGCACGATGGTGTTGTTAAACAACGTAAAAAAATTTCCTTCCTTGGCGTTGGCCGCGTTGTCGCAGTCGAAAAAGAGATTGCCGACGATCGTGATTTCCGAAGTCTGCACGCCACCCGAGCCGCTGCCAAAATCGTAGCTGCCACCCGAAACGGCGCTGGAACTGTCGGGTGAACCATTGCGGTGGCTGTGCAGAAAAATGTTGTGCTCGATCCAGGCATCCGTGCCGTCGAGGTCCAACATGTCATCGCTCGCGCCGACGAAGACGTTGTTGTAATACTGAATGATGGGCTGGCCGAGATCGCGGTTGCCGCCGGTGAAATCCATGATGTCGTTGTAGCCCGTGGTCGAACCAAAGAACGAGTCGCGCACGATGCCCCGGCCGCCGGACTTGATGCCGCCGTTGCCGTGCAACAATTCAAACGCCGCGGTCGTCGTCGGGAAATAGCAGCCGCTGATGAGAAACGAACTGCTGTCGAGCGAAACGTATTGATGCGTTGTGGTGAGGAACGTGGAATTTTCAAGATCGAGCGTGCCGCCGGCAACTTCGATGCACGTGCTGCCATTGCCCTCGAACGTTGTGTAAATGAACCGCGTTTCCGGCGAGTCCACCGCGCCGTTGATGGTGATCCCGCCCCAACTCACGCCCGATCCTGGCAGAACCGTGAACCGGATCGGCGCATTCGAGGTTCCCACCGCCAGCAATCTGCCACCATTTGCCACAATCAAATTGATGCCAGAGCCAAGATAAACAGTCGCGCCCGCCTGAATGGTCAGCGTCGCGCCGCTGGCAATCGTCAGGGTGCTGGTGACGCTGTAAGGTCCGCCCGCCGCCGTCCAGGTGGTGTCCGAAGAAATCGTGCCGCCTTTGGTTTGCACGGCGGTGTCATACCAGATGTCCACGTTCGTTTCCGCCAGTTCCATTCCATTGGCGTCCAGCGATTGAATGAGGAAACGATTGATGCCGGGATTGAGCGGCAGACTGTTGGCCGTCCACGTTGCCTGCCACGCGGTCCAAGTTGCCGGCGTGCCGTTGACCAGCACACTGCGAGTGTTCACCGCATTGGCCCGGCCCGTAAGATTGACGGACGAACTGGTCGTGTGCGGGTATCCGCTTTGCACGGTCAGGCTGTTGGAGGCTGTCAGCGTCAGCGGAATCTGCGACAGCACCCAGTTCGCCTGCGCCGCGTTGAACGCTTTCATGTTGTCAATCGCCGTTTGCGGCAGATAGCCCTGGAATAATTGATCCAGCAACGGATTCATGTTCGCCGCTGCAAACGTGTTCGTCGCGTCAGTCAGCAGCCAGCGAAAATAGATCGGCGCGAACTCCGGCGTTTTCACAAATTTGTCCATCACCGGCAAAGCGGTCATTCGCCAGATGCTGTGATGCGGCGGAGTGGGTGTCAGCCCGCGGCCCATCAGCGTGTCCTGGTCATACGGCAGCGCCAGAAAGCGCGTGTCGTTGGTTCCGCGATAGAGGGCGAAGTCGTCGCCGGCGCCGTTGGCCAGACAGGTTTCATCGTTATCGAGCAACGTATTGGCGGCCATGTATTGCATCCATTCGCTCACGTTCAGGCGACGCGAAACGTCAGCGACATAATTTGACGCGGCATAGCCGTTGGTGGAATTCAGCACCGCGATGAGATCAATCAAATCGCTCCAGTCGTTTTGATCGAGGTTGTTTTGCTTGAAATAGCTGTTGGTATAAACCGGATTGGCGAAATTGGCGCCGTGCCAGGTGAGGTCCGCGACGTTGTTGGCATAAGTCGAATCGCACAGCGCTTCCTGCCGGATGCCGCGATAGGAATTTCCCTGCGAATCCAGCGGAAACGCGCGTTGCACGAAGTCGCCGTTGTATTGCTCGTTCGCGGCGTAAGAGCCGAAGGAATTGTTGTCTGGCAATCCGGACAGGCTCATCAAATTCGTGCCGTTGACTTCCAATTGCACGGCGCGCGATTCGGGTGTCGGGATTTCCAGCCGCCGATAAACGGCGCTGCCTAGCACCTGGCTGTAGGCATACTGCGAATTCAGGTTGAGGCCGGAGACGCCCTTCCATTTCCGGTCGCTGGGAATGTTGACGTGATAATTATTTGGATTGGAAGTGCGGGTGCCGTGCCCGCGATTTCGCACGTCGCAGTTGTAACGCACTTGGGTCGTCGTGCCGCCGCTGACCACGCCATCAACCGAAATGAACGTCGCGTTCATGTTCGCGTCGCTGTCGCTGTTCGGGCAGCCGCGGCTGATTGAATAAATCATTTGGCGTTCGATTTCCGTCATCACCATCCGATAAACCGGCTGCAAACCGTTGTGAACCGTGTCGTCCACCTGATACAGCAGGTTCGCCGTGCGCAGCGAATTCGTCGGCGGAATGACGTTCGGATAAGTGCGCACGTGGCCTTCGGAATCCGCCGCCTGAAGATAAAATTCGATGACCGTGTTGTCCGGTTGCGCCGGCAAAATCGCCGCGTAAATTCCGTCGCCGGACAATCCGTCGTTGTGCGCGCCGTCATCGGCCATCGGCAGGCTGCTGAAAGCCGGCGGCGTGGCGGTGCTCGCGTTGCGATAAAAAATCATCACGGACAATCCGTTCGTGTGCTCGTCCAAAATTCGCGCGCTGACGGTGACCACGTCGGTTGGTTTCGGAATGGCGGGCGAGTGTGTCACACCGGTGATGATCGGAGCGATGTTGGTTTGTGCGATGGAATTCGCACGGCCCGGAGTTCCGTTTGACGTGGTGCTCGAACCCCAGTTCAGCGCATAGCTGTTCGGCAAATTGGTGTTCATCAGCTCCAGCGAACTTCCCAATCCATCGTGCGGGGCAGACCATTCCCAGGACAACACTCCGTAAGCGGCGGGATAATTCGTCGTGAGAATGCGCGCCGCCCAGTCGCCATCCCTCACAAAATTCACGTCGCTGACGGTTGCGCCGCCGGCGTCCGAGAGTTGCACGTGCGTGGACATCGGCGTCGTCCAGCCAGCAACAAAATTCGTGACGCCCGGATATTTGGCGGCAAAAGCCGTCGCGTCCGCCGCGACGACAAGATAATTGCCGGGCGCGATGATTGTGTTCGTCGGAAAAACGTAATCAAACCCTTTGGTGAACTGCCAGCCGGACAAGTTTGCCGTGCCCGGGCCGGGATTGAAAAGCTCGACATAACTTTCGCCGAGATTACCCGACGCCGGATGATACATGATTTCATTGATTAAAACATTTCCGGCAAGAGCCTGCGCGGCGCCTGTTGCAAGAAATGCCAAACCCCAGAAGCGGACAACCAATTTTTTCATTATACGAAACGGAACCTCGCTGGAATACAGGTGGACCAATGAGGACTACACCATTGTCGTCCTTGTTCCCAGCGCGGTCAAGATAATCTGAAAAACGAAAAAGCGCATATCAAAAAATGAGCACTTGGGAAAGCGGGGTGTTAATGAAATCACCGTCAATGCAATGGTTTTCAGTCACGAACATCCCCTCAAATTTTGATATGCGCCCTAAAGCGCCGCCTGCCATATCGAAGCTTCCCTGTATTGGAATGGCCGGTTACACTGTTCTCGTGAAACCCGATTCCTGGCGTCACGGGGTTACGCGATACCAATGGTTGGTGCTCTTCGTCGCGTGGCTTGGCTGGGTATTTGATTCGATGGACTCCACCATCTACGCGCTGGTTCTGCAACCGGCGCTGCACGACCTCCTGCGCGCACCCGATGGCGGACCCGTCACCGCCGAGGTCATCGGCTGGTATGGCGGAATCATTTTCTCGATTTTTTTGATCGGCTGGGCCATCGGCGGAGTTGTGTTTGGCATGCTGGCGGACTATTTGGGGCGGACCAGGGCGCTGGTTTTTAGCATTCTGATTTACGCCGTGTTCACGGGCATGGCGGCGCTCTCGCAAACCTGGTGGCAACTGGCGCTGTTCCGTTTCCTCACGGCGCTGGGCATCGGCGGCGAATGGGCGGCGGGCGCGGCGCTGGTGGCGGAAGTGTGGCCGGAGGACAAACGCACCCGGGCGGCGGGACTGTTGCAATCGGCGTGGGCGGCGGGATTTATTGTGGCGGCGATTCTCACCCTGCTCCTGCGCAACTGTAGCTGGCGGCTCATCTTCGTGGTCGGTGTTGTGCCGGCGCTGGTCGCGTTCCTCGTCCGCTTGTGGGTCAAGGAACCGGAACGATGGGTCAAGGCCCGCGCCGAAGAACGGCAGGCCGGCGGCGCGCACCCATCGAAACTGGCGGAACTGTTTGCGCCCGGCCTGCTGCGCGCCACACTGGTCGGCTCCGTGCTGGCGTTTGTGGCAGTGTTCGGTTTGTGGGGCGCGACGAACTGGACACCGACGCTCATCCGCGCGCTGCCGGATTTGAAGGGCCTGAACGCATCCGAACTCACAAGCCGTGTCAGCTACGCCACCATGCTGCTGAATGTCGGGGCGCTGGCCGGTTATTTAAGCTTCGGTCCGCTGGCTGATCGCGCGGGCCGGCGGCGGGTTTTTGCCCTGATGTGCGTGGGCAGTCTGGTGATGCTGCCCGTCACGTTCCTGACCCCGCGCACCTACGCCCAGGTGCTGCTGCTGTTGCCGCTGCTGGGGTTTTTCAACAACGGCATTTTCAGCGGCTTCCCGATTTACCTGCCGGAATTGTATCCCACGCGGATTCGCGCGACCGGCGCCGGATTCTGTTTCAACATCGGCCGGGTGCTGGCGGCCAGCGG
>JBEKRA010000102.1:0-7203 GCA_049519195.1 Verrucomicrobiota bacterium | reverse complement strand
CTCAACTCAGCAAAGTCCTTTTTGTTTAATTCCTTGTAAGCGGTTAGACCAATGAGCTTGAATGGCTCACCATTCGGAAAACGTCCGTCAATGAATGAGAACAAAGAAGTTAGCCGCTGCTGCCCATCAATAACATATTCTATGCCGTCCGGTTGTTCGGAAAGGTAGACGATTGGGAGGGGAACACGGAGTAATACGCTCTCGACTAAACGACTGGCTTTCTTCCGATCCCACACATACTGCCGCTGGAAATCGGGTTGCAGAATCATCCTTCCGCGTTTTTGCTTTTCGTAGAGTGAGCGAACCTCTGGTTCGCCCGGGCGAGTCAACACCTCGCGCTGGCTCACCGGCAGATTTAATTCATCGCCGTTCTCCTGCTCAGTATCCAATTGCAATTCACTGTCCGGGTTGGGGTCATCGTTTAGCGTTGGCATAATTTTATTGGTTTCGCTTTTCATTCCTCAAACAACGCCTGCGCGAATTGCTTGGCGTCGAAGGGCTGCAAGTCGTCCGGCTGCTCGCCGAGGCCGATGAATTTGATGGGCAGGCCGAGTTCCTTCTGGATGGCCACCACCATGCCGCCCTTGCTCGTGCCGTCCAGCTTCGTCACGATGAGGCCGGTGAGCGGCACGGCCTTGTGGAATTCGCGCGCCTGGTTCAGCGCGTTCATGCCGGTCGTGGCGTCCAGCACCAGCAACACCTCGTGCGGCGCGCCGGCGAGTTGCCTGCCGATGACACGGTGCAGCTTCTGCAATTCCTGCATCAAATTGTGCTTGGTGTGCAGGCGTCCGGCGGTGTCAATGAACAGGTAATCCGCCTTGCGCGATTGCGCGGCGGTGACGGCGTCGTGCGCCACGGACGCGGCGTCCGCGCCGTAGTTTCCGGCGATGACTTCAATTTTCAATCTCGTCCCCCAAAGTTTGATTTGCTCGATTGCCGCGGCGCGGAAGGTGTCGCACGCGGCAAGCAGCGCGGTTTTCTTCCGCGATTGAATCAAATGGGCGAGCTTGGCGGCGGTGGTGGTTTTGCCGGTGCCGTTGACGCCGACGATGGAAACGACGGTCGGGCCGCTGGCGGCTCTGATCAAATCAGGTTTGTTCGACGAGAGATTTTTTTCGACTTCGGAGCGCGCGATGGCGAAAACGTCGTGTCCCGTTGTGCCCTGCGATTCATAGGCTTGTTTGACGGCGGCGACGATTTGCCGGGTGACGGCCGGGCCGAGGTCGGCGGCGATGAGGGCGGCTTCCAGTTCCTCGAGCGTGGCGGCGTCAAGCTTTGGCGAGCGCGAGACGATGCGTTTGATTTCGTGGACGAGCTTGCCGTGCGTTTTCGCCAGGCCGGCTTTGAATTTTGAAAAAAGTCCCATGAGTCAAATGACGAATGAAGAATGACGAACGACGAAACATATTGAATCCATGAATTGCGCGAATTGGCGCGAATTTTCACAGGCCGGTTTGAATTCGTGAAAATTAGGGCAATTCGCGGATATAAATTGGTGTTTTTCTGTGTGCATCCGTGGCTTCTAATTTTTCGCGGCGGCGGCTTGTGTCAATTTTTCGACGTGGGCGAAAGGCAGTTTGACGCCGCCGATGAGCGGCTTGCCCTTGCTGAAGCCATGGCAGTCGGAACCGCCGGTGACGAGCAGATGGAATTTCTCCGCGATTTCCAGGTAGTGCTCCGACGTCGCGGTCGAATGCTTCGTGTGAAAACACTCGATGCCGTCCAGTCCGGCGTCCACCAGAGCGGGAATCACATTATCGGTCCGGTTCAGCCCCGGATGCGCCATGATCGCGAGTCCGCCGGCTTGATGTATCAAATTAATGCCTTCCAGCGCGGACATCTTGGCTTTGGGCACCCACGCCGGGCGGTTTTTTTTGAGAAACCGCTCGAATGCCTCGTCCATATGTTTGACCAGGCCGGCCTTCATCAACGCGCGGGCGACGTGCGGACGGCCCGGCGATTTGCAGTTGGCCAGCGCAAAGACGGATTCGACATCGAGCGGGACACCAAGTCCATTCAGCCGCGCGGCCATTTCGCGGATGCGATTCTGGCGGACGGCCTGGAACTTGGCGATTTCGGCCAGCAGCGTTTTATTTTGCGGGTCCAAAAAATAACCGAGAATGTGAACCTCCGTCTCGTCGTGTTCGGCGGTGAGTTCAACGCCGACGATGAACTCGATGCCCGCCGCCGCGCACGCCGCCGCCATCCGCGCGCAGCCCTCGACCGAATCGTGGTCCGTCAGCGCCAGCGCGGCAAAGCCGAGCCGCGCGCCGTGTCCGGCCAGCTCCTCCGGCGAAAACGTGCCGTCGGAAAACTGTGAGTGCAGATGGAGGTCCGCAAACTTCATTTGACGATGCGCGCGGGACGCATGAGTTCACCCTTGATTTTGTCGAGGATGCCGTTCACAAACTTGCCGCTGTCCTCCGTGGAAAATTTTTTGGCGATGTCCACCGCCTCGTTGATGCTGACGACGGGCGGAATGTCCTCGCGGTGGAGCATTTCGTAAATCGCCAGCCGCATGATGTTGCGGTCCACGGCGGCGATGCGGTGGAATTCCCAGTTCTTCGCGTGGGCCTTGATTTTCTCGTCAATCGCGTCGCGGTGCTGGAGCACGCCCCGAATGAGCGGCTCGGCGAACAGCCGCGTCTCCGCCTCCTCGGCGGTGGGCGGCGGAAGCTCAACCTGCTGCCCCCAATGCGCCGGACCTTTTTCGTCGGCAATCGCGGCGGCGCGCTGTGTGTCCCAGAATTCATTCAGCGCCCGCTCCAAATCCTCCGGCGGATTCAGGTCGTGCTGAAACAGGAACTGCACCGCGTGTTCGCGTGCTTCGCGTCGTTTGCCCATGCAAGTAGTCTAAAGTCCAAAGTCCAAAGTCTAAAGCCTAAACTCTCGGCGTGTTTTTGACGCGGAGTGGAACAGGCGTCGCGCCTGTTCAATCCGGCGTCGCGCCGGATTGGGGGTGGAACGGTTGGGGCGCGGAAATCCAATCCGGATTCGCTTGTCCCCGGTGTCCCGGTTTCGGGCGCGACGCCCGAAACGACAGGCGTGACGCCTGTTCCACCCAAAAATTTCGAGCGCGACTTTGGACATTGGATTTTGGACACGGGACTGCTATTTTCCGGCGATATGAAAGTGGGAAAATTGCTGCACACGCGCTACCGCGTGAACGATTTGGAGCGCACGGTGAAGTTTTACCGCGACGTCCTCGGCCTCGAGGAAATCAAGCGGCACAAATCGCCGCGCGGCTCGGAACTCGTTTTTCTCAAGGCGCCGGGCGGCGGGGAGCAGATTGAAATCGCCTGTTTCCCCGGCAGCGGCCCGGTGCAGGTGCAGCCGGATTTGACGCATCTCGCATTCGAGGTGGACAGCCTTGACGAATTCGCGAAGCACCTCGCCAAGCACGGCCTGAAATTTTCCGACGGCCCCACGACCACTTCGAGCGGCACGACGTTCGCCTTCATTGACGCGCCCGAAGGTTACGAGATTGAATTGATTCAAAAGGGCGGCGGCGATTGAAGCCGCTTGCTTTTGCCGGTGCCTGTGGTTATAGTGATTCACTATGAAACGTGCCATTTCGCCCATTTTGCCGATTCCGGTGGATCGCGGCCTCAAATCCATGATTGAGGACGCCTCCGGAAGAACGCGTTTGTGCCAAGCCGATGTCATGCGTTCGGCCTTGCGCGTGGGGGTGCCCGAAGTAGTTCGCCGACATCAGGTTCGTCAAACACCCCGCCGGTCGCTCGGCGAATACCTTGACGCCTTCGCCGGTTTGGTGAAGTCGAACCGAGAATTTGTTTCGTCGTCGCGTTTCAAATGAGATATTTGCTCGACACGAATCTGCTTTGTAAAGAGGCGCAGCCGCGGGTGCGGAATTGGATTGTCCAGCATCAGTTGCAAATTGCCGTCGCCTCCATGACCGTCGCGGAAATTGCGCAAGGGATTGAAGCATTGCCGCGCAGCCGCCGGCGAACACAGCTGGAGGGTTTTTTAAACGAACTGATGGAGGATTACCCGGTTTTGCCTTTTGATACAGCGGCCGCGCTGGCGTGGGGACATTACGTTGTGAAAGCAAGCCGGCCTTTGCCCGTGCGTGACAGCATCATTGCGGCGACCGCGCTGGCAAATAATCTCGAAGTCGTGACTGAAAACACAGATGATTTTCTCGGAGTGGAAACAATCAACCCCATGAAGGATTAAATGAGCGTATTAATTGTCGGTTCCACCGCGCTGGATTCCATAACAACTCCCACCAGGAAAAACCCGCGCCTGCTCGGCGGTTCGGCCAGCCACGCTGCCGTCGCCGCGAGCTTCTTTTCGCCGGTCAAATTGATCGGCGTGGTCGGCGAGGATTTTCCGAAGAAATACATCGAGCTTTACCGCCGGCACAAAATTGATTTGAGCGGCCTCCAAATTCTGCCCGGCAAGACGTTTCACTGGTCCGGCGAATACGAGGCGAACATGAACAACCGCCGCACGCTGCTGACCGAACTCGGCGTGTTCGAGACGTTCACGCCCGTGCTGCCGAAGTCGCACCAGCACGCGCAGTTCGTCCTGCTCGCCAACATCGCGCCGGCGCTCCAGCATCACGTCTTGGATCAGATGCGCCGCCCGAAATTTGTCGTGGCCGACACCATGGACCTGTGGCTGAACATCGCGCTGGCCGATTTGCTGAAGCTGCTTCCACGCATTGACGGCTTTGTGCTCAACGATAGCGAGGCGCAGCAATTGACCAAGGAGGACAACGTTTTCGTGGCGCTGAAAAAAATCCACAAGCTCGGCCCGAAATACGTCATCATCAAAAAAGGTTCGCACGGCTCGATCCTGTCCGGGCCGAAAGGCATTTTCATCTGCCCGGCGTATCCGCTGCACACCGTCGAGGACCCGACCGGCGCTGGCGATTCGTTCGTCGGCGGCATGATGGGTTATCTCGCCGCGGCCAAGGGTTCGATTGACGCGAACATCCGGCGCGCGATGGTTTATGGCAGCGTCACCGCGTCATTCTGCTGCGAAGGCTTCGGCCTGACACGCACCACCAAGACCAAACGCGCTGACATCGAGAAACGCGTGAAGGAACTGGAAAAGTTGACGAAATTTTAGCAAGAAAGCCGGTAGTGTTATGGCTTGGACGGAATGTTTGGACCGTTAGTGTAGTTTCCCAAATAAACGTCGTTGGGCCACGCATTCGTAATAAAGCTGCGATTTTTAATCGAGAAGATGTAGCTGGTTCCAACATCTTGGATAAATGCCTCGCCGTCTTTTCTATGAAAGCGGGGATAGCCCGGTTCAGATTCCTGGAATTCCGGGAGAATGGTAAAAAGAACGACTTTATTGGTTGCCATTTCATCTCGCTGACAGACCAGGTAAATTTCCTGCCCAAACATGGCATTCTGAAACCAAGTTTCTACGAAAATACTCTCATGATTTGTCGTCCATAAAACTTCAGATTTATAGAATTTGTATTTTGAACAACCACAAACCAACAATACCACCGACAGGAAAAATGTGGTTAGGAATCCTGTTCGCATAGTTGAACAATTTGTCTCGGACACAGAATTACTTTGGTTGATCTGCAAGTTTTGTCCACAGTAATTCCATTTTGAAATTTTTATCTGTGTTCATCCGTGGTTAAAAATTCAACTAACAAACTTCGGCTCGAACACCGGGCCGAATCCATGCTTGCGGAGCAGTTCGCAGAATTTCGCAATGCCGCGTTTTTCATCCGAGCCGAGGTGGAAATGGATCAGCCAGCCAAGATAATCCTCGCGGAAAGCGAGGTCGTAGGCCGGATGATTGCGGATGATGACATCGAGCGTCTCCATCCCGAAATTCTTGGTCTCGCGCAGCAACCGCCGCAGCGCCTTGTTCTCCGCCCCGCGCCGCAGCGCCCACACGGCATAGACAAACGGCAGGTTCGTCGCCTCAAACCACGCCGCGCCCAGGTCTAAAATCTCGTGCTGGTGAGGCGCACGCTGGAAATCAATCGCCCGGTCGCCGATGAGCAGCACAAAATCCTTTTCCGGGGCGGCCTTGTAATTTTCCAGCGGCTTGAACTCCGGTTTCAATCCGCGCTCGGCCAGCAGCACTTTCAGCAAATTCACGCTCGTGAGCGACGCCGTGTCGCAAAAAATCTCCTTTGCCTCCTCCAGCGGTTTTTTGTGCGCGAGCAGCACGCTGAAGACCTCGCCGAGCGACGCGATGGCGATGCCGTCGAGGATGTCGTAACGGTCGTTGAGCAGGACCTCGGTGATGCTGACGAGCGCGGCGTCCAGTTCGTCGCGCCGGAGCAATTCGGCGAGCCGCGCGGGGGTGGCGAAGACAATCTGGTCCTCGATGCCGTGCGTGAGCGGCACGGCGTTGAGATATTCCACCGAGCCTACGCGGAACGGCGCGAGCGACTGTTCCAGGCCGAACTCGCGTTCGCGGTTCACCACCCGCCGCTCGTGCTCGACGCGGCGCGCGATGTCCTCCGCCGATTCCGGCGGGGCCATGCGCAGTTTCGGGATGTCGTCAGGCAAACTCATGCCACAAACAATTTGCTCCGCCGGCAGCAGATGCGCGAGCCAATTTGCGAGGATGAAAGCAGCAGTGAACACACCGCCTGCAAAATGGACGGGTGGGGCGGGGCTACCGACGAGCCGGCTCGCGAGGACGCTCGCCCCACCAAACCAGATGTCGCTCCTGCCTGCCACGCTAACTTGTCGCGCCGGAATTGGATGCAGGCGGAAATGGGGGCAGGAATAATCGCTGGCCGGATGTCCCACTCCAGCCACGTCAGTTTTGGCGAAGAACAATTGGGACGGAAAAGATTTAACGCGAAGACTTAAAGGCGCGAAGCTAAAGGCTTCCATGGAAAAAGAGCGCGGCACCGGAGCCGGCTTCCAGTTCGATTTGCACCTGGCGGTCCTTGCTGGCGAGATGTTCTACATGCAACGGCCGCCACGTTTTCCCGGGCCTGATTTCCGCTCCCGCAAGCGTTACCCCTGAAATGGCGGTCAATCCGGGAGCCTGCAAACGCCACAACCTCGCGTCGTGGGCGGAGGGAATGGAAATCTGCAGTGTCTGGCGGGCATCCTTGTTGAGCAGAACCAGGCGGGTGCTCCCGTCCGGCATGTCCGCTGCCCAGGCATCGGCGTTCGCCGGGGGCTGATCGAAAAGAGCCGGGCGCATCCGGCCTCCGGCCAGAACGCCCGCTAATTTCATGCC
>JBEKRA010000101.1:0-7207 GCA_049519195.1 Verrucomicrobiota bacterium | reverse complement strand
GAATTGATCGAACTCGGTATGAAATTTTCCGAGCGCGACGCGCCGAGCGAGGACGGCGGCCGGGAACTGGATTTGGGCCGGGAAGGCGGCCATTCCAAGCGGCGCATTTTGCACGCGAAGGACATGACCGGGCGCGAGGTTGAGCGCGCGCTGCTCAATGCCGTTTCCAAACAGCCGAACATTCAGATTTTCGAGAACCACATCGCGATTGATTTGATCACCAGCCGGAAATTGGAAAAAGCGGAAGGCGGAAGGCGGAAAGCGGAAATGCAAAACCGCTGCCTCGGAGCCTACGTTTTTGACCGGAAATTGAAGCGTGTCTGGACGTTCACCGCGCCGGTGACGCTGCTGGCCACAGGCGGCTGCGGCAAGGTTTATCTCTACACGACCAATCCCGACATCGCGACCGGCGACGGCGTGGCGATGGCGTATCGCGCGGGCGCGGCGGTGGCGGACATGGAGTTTGTCCAGTTTCATCCGACGTGTTTGTATCATCCGAAGGCCAAGTCGTTCCTCATCAGCGAAGCGGTGCGCGGCGAGGGCGGCGTGCTGAAAACGGCGGACGGCGTCGAGTTCATGGACGCCCATCATCCGCTGAAATCGCTCGCGCCGCGCGACATCGTGGCCCGCGCGATTGACAGCGAGATGAAAAAATCCGGCGCGAATTGCGTGCTGCTGGACATCACGCACAAGCCCGCGAAATTCATCATCGAACGGTTTCCGAACATATACAGAACCTGCCTCGGCTATGGCATTGACATCACCAAGGAGCCGATTCCCGTCGTGCCGGCGGCGCATTACCAGTGCGGCGGCGTGGTGACAAACGTGGACGGCGAGACGTGCATCGCCGGGCTTTACGCCGTCGGCGAAGTGTCCTGCACGGGATTGCACGGCGCAAACCGGCTGGCGAGCAACTCGCTGCTGGAGGCACTGGTTTGCGCGCATCGAGCGGCGCAGCGCGCCACGGGCGCGCAATCTCAAATTTCAGATTTGAAATTTCAAATCCCCCTCTGGCAGTCCGGCAACGCGCACAACCCGGATGAACTCGTCGTCGTCTCGCACAACTGGGACGAAATCCGGCGGCTGATGTGGGATTACGTCGGCATCGTGCGGACGAACAAGCGGCTGGCGCGCGCCCAGAAGCGCATCGCGAATTTGCAGGAGGAAATCCACGAGTATTACTGGAATTTCATCGTGACGAGCGACCTGCTGGAGTTGCGCAACATCGCGACGGTGGCGGAATTGATCGTGCGCTGCGCCTCGATGCGGCCCGAAAGCCGCGGGCTGCATTACAATCTGGATTATCCGCACCAGAATCCCGACTGGGCGCAGCGCGACACGGTTTTGCAAAAATCACTTGGGCGCGCGTAACGAATCGAGCGTGGCTTTTGCCTGTTCGATCAGCTTGGCCAGTTGAGTCCATTGATCAGACGCGAGTGAAATTCTGGGGCCGTCATTATATTGCAGGAAAGTCCGGATGCCGCCCTGCTGCTTGTCGCCGTGAGCAATCAATTGCAAGCCGGACTTGCTGGTGAAAACCGCCTCAAAGCCCGGCAGCGAAGTCACGCTGTAGGTCATTTTGCCGAGGGAATCCATGCCGTTGAGCAGCGGCGCCAGTTCGTCGTAATCCACAATGGCATGTTCCCGCAACTGGTTCGCCTCAATGACAACGGCAATGCCATAATCCTTGTGGCCGGTGGCGGCGCTGGCGGATTCCTTGCAGCGCACGGAAATGACGGCACCGTCGACTGATACCGATCCGACCGTGCCGAAACCCTTGATGATGACCACCCCGGTCTGCGACTCAAAAATCCCGATCCCGGTCTTGAGCGCGTTGGTGTCCTGCGCGCGCGCGGCAAAGGCCAGCCAGCAGCCGGCGGCAATCAAAACGACGCAAAATTTACGCATAATTCCCTCCAATTTGAAAATGTTGATTTCACGGTTCATTGCTTCAAACTCCGGCGGAGGGAAAAAGTTGCGGGGAATGGTGCACGCTGCAGGGTTTGAACCTGCGACCCCTTCAGTGTGAATGAAGTGCTCTACCGCTGAGCTAAGCGTGCCACGCCAACAGATTAGCGGGAACCGGAAAGAATTCAAGTTTTCCCGGACTATCCAAATCGTCCATCGTCCTAGTCATCGTCCTCGAAAGTTTTCCAATTGCGAGGACGACAAAGAGAACGAGGAGGAATTGTGATGCGTTAAAACTGGTCTTCCTTCTCCTGGAACAGCACGTTGAACGTGGTCAGCGAACCCTGGCTGCGCGTGATGTATTGCTGCATCTCGACCTTTTCGCCGTCGGTCAGCTTCTCGTGCGCGTTAATTTTTTGTTCCAGCACGCGGAGATTGTTCCGCACCATCACGATTTTGTGGAAAAAAGTTTCCAGCGGAACCTCCTTCGTCTGCAATGCCGGATCCGCCGGATGCAAAACCAATTTGCCGCCGTGCCAGCGCGCGCCGAGTTTTTCCACGACCGAATCCGGTTTTTCCAGACCAAGTTTCCGCACGGCCTCATCCAGCGTTTCGCTGATGAATTGTTTCAGCGGCACGCTCAACCCGGCGACCGTCATCTGCGGCTCGGCCGGTTCCAACCCGCTCGGTTCCGGCGCGACCGCGCGCCGGCTGCCGTCGTCAAACTGGATGTCCGCTGTGACCTCGGAAACCGTCTTGACCGTGCCCGTGCCGTATTGCGGATGGCGGACGCGCATGTTGATGTGCAGGGATTCGATTTTCATGCCGGAAATTTAACCACGGCTTGCCGCGCCGAAGCAAGCAGCGAAGGCGGGATGAAACACGGCTTGCCGCGACGAATCCCGCTTTGCGGGAGAAGGCAGGATGAAACACAGATTTTTCGCGCGAAGCACGCGAAGAAAAATCCCGTAGGGATTTCATCAATCAGCCCGGCGTTGACGCGACGCAGGAGCGGCTACGCCGGGGTAATACACGGAACGACAACAACCCTGAAAGGGTTGAATCAATCCCGCGCGTGACGAAACGATACAACCCCGTTGGGGTTGATATTTTTTGGGACATACACCCAGCGTAGGCGCTGCGCGCCAACGCTGGGCTGAACGATTTGAATCCCGTTGGGATTTACTTCGAGCACCTGGCGCTGAAAAATTCAGGCTGACAACTCCGCAAAACGCGCTAGGCTCAAGGCGACAATGAAATTTGCAGCTAAACCATAGGTTAGGCAGCATCGCGCCGCACTCACATGACCACGCCAGAACGGATTCTTTGTGAAGTTTGCCACAAGCGACCCGCGACTCATCATATTTGCAACGCTAACACAGGAAAGAGTAGCGACCTATGCGCCGAGTGCTTTGAGACATCCGCACCACCGGAAATTCGTCAGTCCGCCGCTGAGATGCACGCCGCACATTGTCAGTATTGCGGCAGTCAGCCGTGTGCCGGCGGCACGGACTTTCTTGCCCAAATGACTGGCATTCAGCAAACGAAGTTTATGTGCATGCCATGCACACAGGAATTTTACCGATACATCCGACAAGAGATGCCGCAGGAGACAGCAGGGCTATCGCAGCAGGAGCAGTTGGCAGAGATTCGGAAGCTTCGGGACAGAGCCGACGCACACATGAAACAGTGGGCTTCACAGGGGGGCTCACGATGATGCTGCCTAACCAATATGAAAGGCCACTAATTTTCTAATTTCTGCCATGTCCGCCAAATTTCTCGACCGCTTTGAATTCGAGCGAGCGCTGTGGCAGAAAAATCTGGCGCGCGTCGCGGGCGTGGACGAGGCTGGGCGCGGGCCGCTCGCCGGGCCGGTCGTCGCCGCCGCCGCCATTCTGCCGTCACGCTGGGCGGAAACTGGCCTGCCGCGCGAACTCGAAGGCTTGAACGATTCCAAGCAGCTCACCGAAATCCAGCGCGAGAAATTCTTCGCCTTCATCACCGCCTGCGGCGAAATTGAATTCGGCATCGCCGGGGTGGACGCGGCGGTGATTGACGAAATCAACATATTGCAGGCCACGCACCGCGCGATGAACGACGCGCTGGCAAAATTGAATCCGCCGCCGCAGCACGCGCTGGTGGACGGACGCCCGGTCAAGACGATGCGCGTGCCGCAAACCGCCATCGTGAAGGGCGACGCGCGCAGCTATTCCGTCGCCGCCGCGAGCGTGCTAGCCAAGGTCACGCGCGACCGGCTGATGCTGGAGTTTGACCGGCAGTTTCCCGAATACGGTTTCGCCAGGCACAAAGGCTACGGCACGGCGCGGCATCTGGCGGCGATAGCGGCGCACGGCCCATGCCCGATTCATCGCCGCAGCTTCGCGCCGTTGAAGCCGAAAGATGTGGAATTTTTTTGATCCGCGAATTGCGCGAAATGACACGAATTAAATCCTTCCAAAACAATTAGCGAAAATTGGCGAAATTCGCGGATGAAACTTTTTGAGAAAATCAAATCAGCATTCGCCGGCAAGGCGAAGCCGGAGCATTTGCGGCTGGGCGAATTGGGCGAGAACGCGGCGAAACGGCATCTGCAAAAGCTCGGCCTGAAATTTCTCACGGCCAATTTCCGCTCGGCGCGCGGCGAAATTGATTTGATTTTCCGCGACGGCGACTGCCTCGCGTTCGTCGAGGTCAAGGCGCGCTCCTCCGAGGATTGGACGCGCCCGGCGGCGGCAGTGGACGCGGAGCGGCGGCGACGGCTTTCGCGGGCGGCGCTGGATTATCTGCGGCTGCTGAAAAATCCGCCGGTAAAAATCCGGTTCGACATCGTGGAGGTTTTGCTGGCAGACGGCGCGGTGCGAGAAATCCGGCATTTGCCGAACACGTTCGCGCTGTCCAAGCCGTATCGTTACGGCTGAAATTGCGGCGCCGCTCTGCGGAGCCTGTCGGACTTGAGGCTGAACCGGATGGACATTGAACGCCGCAGGATAAAATCCGTCAAAGGGACATGAAAGGAGCCGGAATCATCAACATCGCAACAGCGGCGCTGCTGGCAGCGGGCGTCGTGGCAGTGATGCGCAACGCGGGCCGCGTGCAACCGGCCGGTGTTTCAAACGGTTCAACCAATCAGCCCATTGGCATGAAAAATTTCAAGAAACCGGATGCGACGGAATTGAAGAAAAGACTGACGCCGGAGCAATTCGCCGTCACACAGCAGGCGGTAACCGAACCGGCGTTCCAGAACGAGTATTGGAACAACCATGCGCCGGGCATTTACGTGGACGTGGTGTCGGGCGAGCCGCTGTTCAGCTCGCTGGACAAGTTTGATTCCGGCTGCGGCTGGCCGAGCTTCAGCAGGCCGCTCGTCGGCGAAAAATTGATTGAGAACACGGATTATTCCTTCGGCATGACGCGCACCGAAGTCCGCTCGCCGGCCGCCGACTCGCACCTCGGCCATGTTTTCGAGGACGGGCCGCGCGACAAGGGTGGCTTGCGCTATTGCATCAATTCCGCGTCGCTGCGGTTCATTCCACTGGACAAAATGGAGGCCGCAGGCTACGGCGCGCAGCTCGATCCATTCATCAAGGTAGGGCTTTATAAACCCAAAGCCTCGCCAAATACCACCAACAGCCCCGCCGGAAAGAAGGAGCCGAGGTAACGAGGCTCAATATTTCTGATTTACGATATACGATTGACGCGCCTTATTTGGATTGGGCGCGTAAATCGTAAATCGCATATCGTAAATTCATTCGTGCGCTGGAAAGGATTTTCTGGTTTACTTCCGCAACTCTGATGGACGACACAAATTCATTGATCGAACAGCGCCGGGCCAAGCTCGCCGCGCTGCGGGACAAGGGCATTGACCCGTTCAAAAACAAATTCACGCCCGGCGAAACCTGCGCCGACGCTCGGAAATATTACGCCGAAGGCCGCGAAACCGCCGTGGCCGGCCGCATCACCGCGCACCGCGAAATGGGCAAATCCATGTTCATTGACGTGCGCGACCAGAGCGGGCGCCTTCAGATTTACGCGCAGAAAAACGCGCTCGGCGACGAGCTTTGGGAAATTTTCAAGCATCTTGATCTGGGAGATTTCGTGGGCGTGCGTGGAAAAATGTTCACCACCAAAACCGGTGAGATTTCCGTCAAATTAGGTGGTGTTGGTGTTCCGTCCGTAGGACAGGCGTCGCGCCTGTCTCAAACTGAAAAAGAAAAATCAGAGACAGCCGCGACGGCTGTCCTACCGCCGTTCGTGATTCTCGCCAAGGCGCTGCGCCCGCCGCCGGAAAAATGGCACGGCATCGAAGACACCGAGATTCGCTACCGCCAGCGTTATCTCGATTTGATGGCGAGCAAGCCCGGAACTTCACGAACGGGATTTGAACCCGGTTCATCCGGTGACGTGTTGCTTTTGCGCAGCGAAATCATCCGGGAGATCCGGAATTTTCTGCACGCGCGCGGTTTCGTCGAGGTCGAGACGCCGATGATGCAGGCGATTCCGGGCGGCGCGGCGGCGCAACCGTTCAAGACGCATCACAACGCGCTCGGCTGCGATTTTTACCTGCGCATCGCGCTGGAGCTGTATCTCAAGCGCCTGCTCGTCGGCGGCGTGGACAAAGTGTTCGAGATCGGCCGCAACTTCCGCAACGAAGGCCTCTCGCGCAAACACAATCCCGAATTCACGATGCTCGAAGCGTATCAGGCGTTCGGCGATTACGAGAGCATGATGGAACTGGTGCAATCCATGATTTGCGACGTCGCGCAAAAGGTTTTGGGGACGTTAGTCATTCATCGCAATGCCGATTCATTAAGAAACGCCGTTCAAGAATTAAAGGCGGCGATTCCTAGAGACAAGGCTGTTGCGTTACTTTTGGAAAATTTTGAGCGACAAATCGGAAAATTCTCCACCGCTGAAACAGCTTCCGATCTTACGGTTTTTTTGGCTCAAAATGCTCCAGAATTAGAAGGCTATTTGAAGCAACATAAATTTGGCGGACTAGGCTTGTCGCTTAATCTTGATTGGTTTCGTAATAAATTTTCCAAGTTTGCAGAGACATCTGCTTCAATTGATTTGAACAAATGGGAAAAGCGTCGTTATAAAGATTTAATCCGCGAAAAAGCCGGAGCCGATTGGTTTGAAATTTCTCCTGAAGCACGTCGTCAGCGCGCGCACGATCTCGGCGCGGAAATCACCAAGGACTACCAGGATTTTGAAGTCACCGGCGCGGTGTTTGAAAAATTGATCGAGCCGACGCTCATTCAGCCAATGTTCGTCACGCATCTGCCGAAGGAACTCGTGC
>JBEKRA010000100.1:0-7235 GCA_049519195.1 Verrucomicrobiota bacterium | reverse complement strand
ATTTGCGATTTCGGCATCACCCTTGCCGCCGAACACAATCCAGGTGCAATTTGTCCGCCGCTGAATTTCCTTCGCTGCGGCGATGAAATTTTCCACCGGCCAGCGTTTGGCCGGGCCGTATTCCGCGCCGGGATTCAAACCGAAAACCGGCTGCGTGATTTCCAACAGGCCGAACTTTTTCTTCGCGGTTGCCATTTCATCCGGCGTGACGAACAGTTGCGGCGGCAATGGTTCGGGGTTCGCGCCGAGCGCGGCGGCGAGATGCAGGTATTCGTGGATTTGGTGCGAGTCTGTTAGTGGCACAGGCTTCCAGCCTGTCTGTTCATTCTTGCTCACAGGCTGGAAGCCTGTGCCACTAATCAGGCGCCTGATTTCCCCTACCGAACGCTTGCGCATCTTCCCGGTGCCGGCGCGCGGGACCACCGCTTGCGTCAGGAAAAAATTCCGCCAGGGGCGCGCGTAACCGATGCGTTGTGGAATTCCCGCGAGCCATGCTTCAATCGCCGAGCGCGGCGAATTCGGCAGCACCAGCGCGAGGTCAAATGTGGCGGGGCGAGCGTCCTCGCGAGCCGTCGTCACTGCATTTTGACGCGCCAGGCCCGGCTCGCCGGGAGTCTCGCCCCACCGGCGCAATTTTCGCCCGACTGAAAAAACACTTTCGGCGGCGTGAAACGAAATGATTTTGTTCAACGCCGGATGGTTGAGCCACAGTCCGCGCAATTTTTCCGGGCAGAGCAGGGCGATGTGCGCGCCGGGGAATTTTTCCCGCAGCCGCAGCAGGGCGGGCGTGGTCATCACGGCGTCGCCGAGCCAGTTGGTGCCACGAATCAGAATTCGGGGGGCAGATGGCAAATGGCCGATGGCGGATGTGGAATTCATGTGCCGGTGTTTGCACTTTCGACTTTGGACTCCGGACTCTGGACTTTGGACTCACAGCCTTTCCAGCGGCGGTGGACCCAGAACCAGTTGGCCGGGTCGCGGCGAACGGCGATTTCAAACGCGCGGTTTACGTCGCGCATGATGGCCTCCGTCGAACGCGGCGCGCCATTTTCGCGCGTGGGAATTTCGTCACCGACCTCGATTTCCCATTTTGCCAGCCCGACGCGGTAGCAAATGGCCGTGTGCAGCGGGCAGTGATAGCGCAGGGCGAAAATCGCCGGCGCGGGAGAGGTGGCGCAATCGTGGCCGAAAAACGGCAGGCGCAGCCCGCCGCGCCCTTCGCTCTGGTCGGCCAGCAGGCCGAGCAGCAGGCCGGTGTCGGAGAAGCAGGCCCGCAGCGCAGTTCCTTCGGTGCGCCGCTCGAAGAAGCGGCAGCCGGAGCGCTCGCGGAGCGACTGCATCAGGCGGTTCAGCGCCGGCTGGTTCAGTGCGCGGTAGGTCGTGGCGCATTTGAAAATGGGCACGAACTGGCCGAAGCGGGCGTAAAGCTCGAAGTTGCCGAAATGGCCGATGGCCACGATGCGGCTTTGCGGGCCGGCTTTGGCCTCGTGCGGCAGGATTTTCTCCGCGCCGGTGAAGACAAAATGCGGGAGCATTTCCGCCGGAGTCATCGCCGCGGTTTTAATCGCGCTGCAATAATTCTCGCCCAGCCGCCGGAAATGTTCCTTCGCGATGTCGCGGATTTCGCCGGGCTGTTTTTCATTTCCGAAGCACATTCCCAGATTTTTCAAAGCCACGCGCCGGTGCCGCGCGTCGAGCCGGAACGCCAGCGCGCCGGCGGCGCGCCCAAGCCGGGCGACGAGCGTGAGCGGCAGCGCCTGGATGAGCGTGACGAGTGCGCGGGCGGGCCAGTAGATGAGCGCGTCCATCTTAGTGGCACAGGCATCTTGCCTGTGCGTTGCGGTTGCGAAATGAAGCCGTCCTGAAACACACAGGCAAGATGCCTGTGCCACTATGGATGCCAAAACGCTGCATTTTCATTTGAAACAGATTTTGCGGACGCAATCCTGAAAGTCGTTCGCGCCGCTGATGATTTTGATTTCGACGCGCATGAAAAAAATTGGCAGGTCGCGCCGGTCAATTTTGGGGAAGCGCACGGCGTCCTTTTGCGTGGTGATGATGGTGTCGGCCTGGCGCTTCTTGCTGCGGTTGATGACATTAATGATTTCCTGCTGCGTGAAGCGGTGATGGTCGGCGAAGCGCTTGGAATACACGAGTTCGCCGGCGAGCTTCACCAGGCTTTGCTCGAAGCTTTCCGGCTGGGCGATGCCGCTCAAGGACGCGACTTTTTTGCCGGTGAGATAATCGAGTCCTTTCCGTTCGCCGGTGAAAACGTCCTCGAGATACAGCGGATGATGAACGCATTCGATGACGGCAGCGGCGGGATTCAATTTTGAAATGCGCCCGCGAAGCTCGGCGGTGTTGCCGTCGCTCTTGGTTATGAAAATCGTATGGGCGCGGGCGAGGTGCGACGGCGGCTCGCGCAGCTTGCCGCGCGGAATCAGGTGTTCGTTGCCGAACGGCTGCTGGCGGTCAATCAGCACGACATCATGCCGGCGCCCGCGCAATTTCCAGTATTGGAACGCGTCGTCGAGCAGCAGCGTGTCGCAGCCGAACTTTTCAATCGCATAACGCCCGCTCTTCACGCGGTCCTTGTCCACCAGCACGATGACGTCCTTGAGGTTCGACGCGAGCATGTAGGGTTCGTCGCCGGCCATTTCCGAATCGAGCAAAAGCGATCTGCCGTCTGACACGACGCGCGGCGGCGTCTGGTCCTCACGCAGGAGGATTTTATTCAAAATCTTCATGTGCAGCGGCGCGGGTTTGGAACGGTAGCCGCGCGAGAGGATGGCCACCTTGCGCCCGGCGTTCTGAAGCTCGCGCGCGAATTTTTCCACGACCGGCGTCTTGCCCGTGCCGCCCCAGGTGAGGTTGCCGACGGCAATGACCTGGACGCCCAGGGTCTTGTCACGAAGGATGCGGACGTTGATCAGCCAGCGGTGAATCTTGATGCCAACGTGGAAGAGCTTTGAGCTGCCGAAGAGGATTCCGCGCGACAATTTCGCCTTGAAATCATGGCGTTCCTCGAAAATGACTTCGAAGAAAAAGACTTGCAGGCTTTCAACCCAGGCACGGAATTGTTCGCGCATCGCCGCCCAATGTGCCAAGTGCGCGCAATTGCGGCAAGACGAAGCGGCGGGATTTAACCGCGAAACACACAAAACGAGACCTCTGCAAAACGCCCGATTTTAATGGAGCGCGGAGCATCGCTCCGCACGAAATGCCAGCAAACTGCGCGGAGCAATGCTCCGCGCTCCGTGGGTCGGCAGGTTTTGCAGAGACCTCCAAACATACGAAATGAGAAGAGAATTTCTTTGTGTCCGCCACGAAATACTTTCGTGTTTTTGTGTATTTCGTGGTTCCAGTTATTCAGTAGCCGAGCTTGGCGACTTCCTGCTGCAAGGCGATTTGAAAATCCTGCACGTCGGCGGCGGACGGTTTGTAGCCCGGCTGTTTCGGCACGAAGGCGATCCGACCAGTCTGGTCCAGATGCCAGTCAGCGGTCTGACCGTCGCTTAAATTCACCTTGCCGCTGATAATCGCGCCCGGCCGGGTGATTTGATCCACGCTGACGGACACTTTTCCACCGGAAGCCGGAAGCGCTCCCTCCGGCGCGGGATTTTTTTCAGCCGTGAGTTTGGCCGGGGTCGCGGCCGGCGGCGCGACGACTTTCGGCGGCTCCGGGTCTTTCAACTTCAGCTTCAAATCGTCCACGAGGAAGCGGACTTCCATGTAGGTGAGCTTGATTTTGAATTCCTCCGCCAGCCGGGTTTGGATTTCGGAGAGTTTCGCGCCCTGCAACACCCAGGCGGTGACGCGCTGCCGTTGGTCTTCGGTCAAATTCATGTGTGAATGTTAGCCGCCGACGTTTTGGAAATCCAGCGGCAAGGTTGCGCTTTTGCATTTCACCGGGCGCGCTGTGTCAGGGCCATTTTGCCGATCTTGGCGAGCACGTCCCACGCCGGGCCGGGGAATTTGTGCATTTGCACCATCACGTCCTCGAACGCGGTCAGGAACCACCGCGCATCGGCCTCGTTGATGACCAACGGCGGCAGCAGCTTGATGACGTCAATGCCATGACCGGCAACCTGCGTGATTATGCGGTGCTTGTCCATCAGCGGGATGATGGCCGCCTGCGGAAACAGGCTCTTGTCCAGGGTGTGACACGTCGTCCAAGCCATTTTCAGGGTGAGCGATTTTGGCGGACCGAATTCGATGCCGGTCATCAAGCCGCGCCAGCGGACTTCCTTCATGAATTCAAAACGCGGCTGCATCGCGCGCAGACCGTTGCCGATGACATCGCCCATGCGCGCGGCGTTGGCGATGAGTTGGTGGCGGTCCAGCACGTCGAGCGCCGCCAGCCCGGCGGCCATGGCGAAACTGCCCTGGCTGAAGGTCGAGCTGTGGACCACCGAGCGCTGCATGGAGGAAAAAACTTTTTCGTGGATCCATTTTTTGCACAGCACCGCGCCGGTCGGGACGAAACCACCCGAAAGCATTTTTGCCAGGATCACGATGTCCGGGTCCACGTCCGGGCCGTCGTGTTCGATGGCCAGGAATTTTCCCGTGCGGCCCATGCCCGTCTGCACCTCATCGGCCACGAACAGCGCGCCGTGTTTGCGGCAAAGGCGCTGCGACTCCAGCAAATAACCGGGTGCGGCCAGGTTCACGCCCTTGCCCTGCACCGGCTCGACGATAAACGCCGCCACGTCGCCTTTTTGCAATTCGGCTTCCAGTGCCGCAAGGTCGTTGAACGGGATCGCGCGGCAATGCGGCAGGAACGGCTCGAAACCCTCGCGGAAATTGTCGTCGCCGTTGATCGAAAGCGCGCCGTAGGTCAGCCCGTGAAACGATTTCTTGCAATGGATCACCGCGGGTTTGCCCGTCGCGCAACGGGCGTATTTCAGCGCCGTTTCAACGCCCTCCGCGCCCGAGTTGGTGAAGAAGACCATGTCGAGCTGGTTGGGCATCCGCTTTTTCAATTCCGCCGCCAGCAGGCCGGCCAGCAGCGGTGCCTCCAGTTTCACCAGGCTCGGATAATCCGCGTTTAGAAAATCAATCAGCACGCGGCGGACATCGGGATGGTTGCGGCCCAGGCCGAACACCCCGTAGCCCGCCAGCAGGTCAAGATACTTGTCCCCTTTGACATCCCAAAGGTAAGGCCCCTCGGCGCGGACGTAACAGCGGTCGAAACCGATGGTCTTGAGTGCGCGGACGTTTGCCGGGTTGACGTGCTCGGATTGAAGCTCGTAATTCCTGCCCGCGTGCCGCTGTAACAGGCCGGCAATGTCCAAAGTGGTTTCCTGCGACATGAAAAATTTTCCAGCAGGATAGGCGCTCAACCTTTCAAAATCCAGTCACAACTTTTAGCACTTTCCGACCGCTCCTTGGGTAACACCCGCTTTTGAGTTACGGCGGGCATCGCAACTCGCTTCGCGACAAGATTCCAAAAAGTTCTTGCCTTGGTTTCGAGAAAATCGTAAAAAAGATTTACTTCTTTTGAACGCGAGATGTTTTGGGCGTTGATCAGAAGGTTTTCTTGTGAAAACAATTGGGCGGCGTCTCGTTGGCGAACGGCTGATGCGTATCCTCGGCTGCGGCGGGGGTTTGTCTAACCGCAAAGGCTCTTTTCGCCAAACCAAGATTGAAACCAGGATTGAAATCTTCTCAATTTTGCTTCTTTGTCGGATGGCGTTGGGACTGTGCGCCCAAACTAGCACAGCCAACAATGTTTCCACTGGCACACCGGGCAGTCCAATTATATGAAATGATCTGACCACAAATCCCCCTCGCAAAATGAAACACTATTTCCATTCACTGACTTTGTTACTGGCGCTGATTTCCTGCCGATGTCCTGGCCAGTCTTACCAATTGACCGATCTTGGCGCGTTGATTGGAACCAACTCATACGCGCAAGGCATCAACAACCAAGGCCAGGTCGTTGGCTATTGGGTCACAACCAACAGATCCCACGCCTTTCTTTATCAGGCTGGAGCGGTGACTGACCTGGGTTTGTTGGGTGGAACAAACAATTACGCCTTGAGCATTAACAATGTTGGCCAGGTGGTTGGATTTGCGGAGACGACCAACGGTTCGCGCGCTTTTCTTTATCAAGACGGGGTTATCACCAATCTTGGCAGTTTGGGAGGGTCGGGCAGTTATGCCTTCGGCATCAACGGAAGCGGGCAGATTGTTGGCCACGTTGACACGCTGAATGGAGCGCGGGCGATCATGTATGACACTGGCAGCGTCATCAACATCGGAACCTTGGGCGGCACGAACAGTTATGCCTTTGGAATCAATAACGTGCTGCAAGTGGCTGGTTCATCGTTGACGGCGGATAATGCAACCACCCACGCATTTCTGTGGCAAAGCGGAATAATCAACGACCTCAATCAGCTTCAGACAAACACCGGCGGGTGGGAGTTGATTGATGCACACGGAATCAATGATTTTGGAAACATTGTCGGGTGGGGCGTCATCAGCAATCAAGAGCACGCTTTTGTATTCTCCATCAATGGGGCGACAACTGATTTGGGCGTGTTGGCGGGCGGGACCAACAGCTATGCATTGGGGCTGAATAATGCCAATCAGATTGTGGGAGCTTCATTAACTTTAACTGGAAGCCACGCGGTTATCTGGCAAAATGGGGTGGCCAAAGATCTAAACAATTTGATTGACGCTTCCGGTTGGGATCTGAAAGAGGCGTGCGGAATTAACGACCTTGGCCAGATCGTTGGTTGGGGGATTGTCAACGGTCAGGCACATGCCTTTATGTTGAATCAGACTCCTTTGCAGCAGTCGTCCGTTGGGGCAGCCAGCAATGCAACTGTTTCACCTTCAGATTCGTTTAGTCCATTGGTCAATTCACTGACTGTTTCCATCACCAATCCGGTCAACAATGCCACATTCCCCAGTCCGACCAACATCACAATCAATGCCACGACTGCTGATAGTGGCGGAACGGTGACCCAAGTGCAGTTTTATGTTGGGGCAAGATTATTGGGCACAGACACGACCAGTCCCTATAGCTTTGTCTGGACCAATGCACAAATTGGTGTCCACGCGTTGACCGCCGTTGCCAGTGATAATATCGGGCAAAATGTCACCTCCAGCGTGGTGAATGTGAGCATCAGCACGAATTTGCTGCCGATAGCCGATGCTCACGTCCGGGATGGCAGCTACACCAACACAAATTTCGGGACGAACATCGTGATGGAATGCCTCACCACCAA
>JBEKRA010000099.1:0-7245 GCA_049519195.1 Verrucomicrobiota bacterium | reverse complement strand
GATGGAGGCGGGGCCGTCCCACGGTTCCTGCAGGCAGGAATGATATTCGTAGAACGCCCGTTTTTCCGCGTCCATGCTCTCGTGATTTTCCCACGGCTCGGGAATCATCATCATCACGGCATGCGGGAGGGGGCGCCCGGTGAGCGCGAGAAATTCCAGCGCGTTGTCGAACATGGCCGAATCGCTGCCGTCCTCGTTGATGACCGGAAGCAGTTTCTTGAGATCGTCGCCGAACAAACCGGACGCGAACAGCGACTGGCGGGCGTGCATCCAGTTGATGTTGCCGCGCAGGGTGTTGATTTCGCCGTTGTGCGCCACGTAACGGTAGGGATGCGCGCGTTCCCAGGTCGGAAACGTGTTTGTGCTGAAACGCGAATGCACGAGGCACAGCGCGCTTTCAAGCGACGGATCCGCCAGGTCCGGATAATAACGTTCCACCTGATCGGGCATCAACATGCCCTTGTAGATCATCGTTTTGGCGGACAGGCTGCAGACGTAAAATTTGTCACCGCCCTGGATGCCCGCGGCGCGGATGCCCCGCCTCGCCAGTTTGCGGACGACGTAGAGCTTGCGCTCGAATGCCAGATCGTCGGCCAGGTCATCGGGACGCGCGATGAACACCTGACGCACGACAGGCTCGGACGCAATGGCGGTTTCGCCTAGTGAACTGTGTTCGGTGGGCACGGTCCGCCAGCCCAACAGGCGCAGTCCTTCCGTGGCAACAATTTCCTCGAAAAGCACCTCGCACTTGTAGCGTTCCCCCGGATTCGGCGGGAGAAAGACCATGCCGACGCCGTATCCGCCCGGTCCCGGCAGGGCGATCTTCATTTCGCGGCAAGCCTGCTCCATGAACGCGTGGGGCACCTGCATCAGAATGCCCGCGCCGTCACCGGTATTGACCTCGCAACCGCACGCGCCGCGATGTTTCAGGTTCAAAAGCACCTGAAGCGACTGTTGAACTATGGCGTGCGACTTTTTGCCCTTGATGTGAACGACGAAGCCGACGCCGCACGAATCATGCTCGAAGCGTGGATCGTAAAGCCCCTGCTTTGGCGGCGCAACGGCTTGCACCCGCGCCTGATTGTTAAGTTGCTGCGTTGTTCTTCTGGTCATTTCCTGACAATGGTCGCCATTTATTCACTAATTCTTAACATAAATATTCCTATTCCGCAATATATGTTTTCAAAATTCACGCGCCAATCACCAATCTACACCACGATAACGCGGAGCGCGGTTTGTGTTGCCAACGGCGCCGAAAACAGGCATTAAAGGGCGCATGAAACACAATTCATATTTTGAAGGAAAAGTCCAAAGCTTGGCCGTCAGCACGTCCGACGGTCCGGCCACGGTCGGCGTGATTGAACCGGGCAAATACAGCTTCGGCACCGATTGCGAGGAACACATGCACATCGTGGCCGGCACGCTCAAGGCCAGGCTGCCCAACGGCGACTGGAAAAGCTACGGCAAGGGCCAATTCTTTGTCGTGCCGCCGAAGGTGAAGTTTGAAGTCGAGGCTGCGGCTGATGTTGCCTATCTCTGTTACTACAAACGCTAAGACCGGATTCAAATGGGAACCGGCCGCCGGGTGAAGTTGATTTCATCCGGCGGCTTTTATTTTGGTGGGGCGAGCGTCCCCGCGAGCCGAAGGCGCCAAAATCATGAAAATCGGCCCGTCAAAAATTTCCTGTTACCTTTCCGCGCCGGTGTAAATATACCAATGAAACCATGAACGACGATCTGGCCCTGCTGGGTGACTACGCCCGGAATCACTCCGAGGACGCCTTCGCCGCGCTCGTCTCGCGCCACGTCAACCTCGTTTATTCCGTGGCGCTGCGGCAGGTGCGCGACCCGCATCTGGCCGGGGAAATCACGCAGGCGGTGTTCATCATTCTGGCGCGCAAGGCCGGTTCGTTTGGCGACAAAACCATTTTAGCCGGCTGGCTTTGCCGCACGGCGCGATACGCGAGCGCCAACGCGCTGACCATTCAACGCCGGCGGCAACACCGCGAACAGGAGGCGCACATGCAATCCATCTTGAACAGTGGCTGCGACGCCCAGTCGCAACAAACCGATGAAGAAGCTTGGAACCAGATCGCCCCGTTGCTGGACGGCGCGCTTGGACAACTCGGCCAGAAAGATCACGACGCCGTCGTGCTGCGCTTTTTTGAGAACAAGAATTTTGCGGAAGTCGGCGCGGCGCTGGGCGCGAGCGAGGACGCGGCGAAAATGCGCGTGAGCCGCGCGCTGGAAAAGCTGCGGAAGTTTTTTACCAAACGCGGCATTGATTCAACCGCCGCCACACTTGCCGAAACAATTTCAACTCATTCCGTTCAAGCCGCGCCGGTGGCGCTGGCAAAATCTGTGACCGCCGTTGCGATTGCCAAAGGCGCGGCGGCCAGCGGTTCAACATTAACCCTCATCAAAGGAGCATTGAAAATTATGGCATGGACAAAAATGAAAAAGGCGATGGTTGTCGGCATCATTGTCGTGCTGATCGCGGCTGGCGTAACCATCGCAATTATTGCTCACACTCAAAGGCACGGCGCAAATTCCGGTGACAATCTTCCGTCAGGCGACGCCATGCTCATTGTGCCCGGACAAAGTGTCGGGAAGATCCAAAAAAGCATGACGACCAATGAAGTGGAAGCGGTGCTGGGCAAACCTGAACGATGGCAAGGCAAGATCATGGTTTACGACAAAAGTTTCGGAATGTCCGTTAGCCCAACCAAGGCGGGAGTCATGGTGGTTTTTTGCGGAGATTCCATGCTCAAATATCCGGGCGTAAAAGCGTTCAATGGTCGCACCAAAGAAGGCATCGGAATGGAATCAAGCCGCCAGGACGTGATTAAAGCCTTTGGGCAGCCAACTTCAGCAAAGCCGTGGAGCGCAGCCATTCCGCCGTTGATGGACGCACAAGAACAGATCGAATATAAAAATCTTGGCCTCACATTCATTCTCGAATCAGGAAAAGTCATCAACATCACGGTGGATTTTCGAAAACCGCAATGAACCCGCCAAAGCACACTGAATCAGAATTCTTCCAATCGCAATGGTATTGAAACAGGATTTGCCTCAAACTGCTTCGCAAACCATTTTACACGCCGCCTGCGCATTGTATAATGTCCCGCTGTGAATTCGCAAAAGCGCCAGCGCGTCGTCTGCGGCATGAGCGGCGACATTCATCCCCGGCTTCAACAATTAAAATTTGCAAATAAATTGTCGGCTTTGGCCGGGCGGCGCACACTTATCGGTGAATGCAATCAACGGACGACAGCGCGCTGTTGCGGCAGTATGCGGATAACAATTCCGACGACGCCTTTGCCGCGCTGGTGACGCGGCACGTCAACCTGGTTTATTCCGTCGCGCTGCGTCAGGCAGGCAATCCACATGCCGCCCAGGAAATCACGCAGGCGGTTTTCATCATCCTGGCCAGAAAAGCGGCGTCATTGCGGCATGACAAGGCGCTTACCAGTTGGCTGTTCCAAGTCACGCGCCTGACGGCGAACAATTTTATCAGGAGTGAAATCCGCCGTCAGCGCCGTGAAGGAGAGGCGTATATGCAATCTGTTTTGGACGAAACCGGAACCGAAGTTTGGTCAAGAATCGCACCGCTGCTGGACAGCGCCGTCGCTGGTATGCGCGAAAAGGATCGCCAGGCCATTTTGCTCCGGTTCTACGAAGGCCGGAATTTGCGGGACGTTGGACTGGCCCTGGGCGCTAGCGAGGATGCGGCGGAAAAACGGGTCAACCGCGCGCTGGAGAAGCTGCGGAAATTTTTCACAAAACGCGGCGTGGATTCGACTGCTGCAACAATCGCCGAAACGATTTCAACTCATTCTGTTCAAGCCGCGCCGGTGGCGCTGGCAAAATCTGTAACAGCCGTGGCGATTGTAAAAGGGTCAATCGCCGCGGCTTCAACCCTAACCCTTGTGAAAGGAACTATGAAAACGATGACCTGGTTAAAATTGAAATTCGCGATTGGTGTGGGCGTGGCAGCTTTGCTCGCCGGTGGCGTGGCAACGGTGGCGCTGTCGCAAACCGGCAGCGGTGACAAACTGATTTTGAACAAGGTCGTCGCCGCCAACCGTCTTTGGCTCCTCGCGCCGCCGGATACGGTGATAAAATATAGTTATGTCTTCCATCTTTCTTGGGATAAAGCACCTGGCGGAGTCCTGCAAACGCCCGTTCACGTCACCAACCCGCGCAACGCATCGGCGGAAGAACGCCAAGGCATAACGTATTCTTCGCTGCTGCAACGTCTGGCGAAAAATCCTGAGCAAGTCGAAGTGCAAAGCGTCAAGGAAGAGAATGGAAAAATCAGGCTGGCGCTTAAAATTCTTCCGGCTCCGGGTGCAAAAACAACCTTTGTGATGGACGGCAAAACGTATCCCATTCCGCCGCTTCGGATTGATTGCGGCAATGGCATCAGCAGGAATTGGCGCGGCCAGTTTCAAACGGGCGGCACGAACGCCGTGCTTGTGATAGATGCTGAAAAAATGGTTCCTTTGAGTTCCGTGGTTGAAGCTCCATACGGAACGGTCGAGGAGTCGTTTTCCGATTACACAGAGGTCAATCCGGGAAACTATGTTCCGTTGTCGGTGGTGGTAAAAGAAACAAATCCGACCATGCCGCCCGACTTTCAGAATGTGGTATTTGACTGGAAGTTCAAGTTACATGACGGCCTTTGGCTTTTTGACGAAAGTCAATATCGCGGCAAGAAAGTTGCTTGGACGGACCAAGTGGTCGTTAATTGATCGGTGGGAAGCCAGCGCGACAATGAGTCATTGATGAGGAACCAGAAGATTCCAGAGAAATCCGATGATGCGGACATCCAAAAAATGCCGTCTGCATTGTGGAATGTTTTTGTCTGGGCGTTGGCTTTGGGAGCGTTCGCAATGGCGCTGGTTTTATCGTATCGGGGACCCCTTTACAACTCTCCCAATGACCTCCGCACTCCGGCGGTATTGCTGGTGGATGCGCTCCTGGCGACGGCGGTGGCAGTCGGATTTGCCGTGCGCGAATGTTCATTGACGCGCTGGACGGACGCGCAGTTTTGTCTCCGGTTCGGACTTTGGGCGGCGGCGGTCTTCCGTTTGGTGCCGACAATCATCAATGAAGAAATGTTGTTTTTCAAAGGCGAATTAAGCTTTGACTTGCCATTTATCGCGCTTGGAGCTTGCGTCCATGGTGGGTTGGCGCTGGTGCTCGCCTGTCCCTACGCGACTCGCGTGCTGGATCGTCCTGCGTGGAGTAACGGTGAAAGCCTTTGGAAAATGTGCGGAGCTGTGATTCTGGTTTTTTTCGTTGTCACCTGCGTGGTGCGCTTGCTGGCGGAAAACTGGTGGCTTGGATTTCATTAACCTGCCCGGCAAACCATTTTCACGCCGCCCGCGCATTGTATAATGTCCCGCTGTGAATTCGCAAAAGCGCCAACGCGTCGTCTGCGGCATGAGCGAAATCGGTTTGCCGCTTGCCATTCTGCCGATGGCTGTTAAGTTGCTTAAATGACAACGGATACCGTTGAAATTCCAGTGCCGGTGCTTTCGTCGGTGGAAACGCTCGACGAACTCCAAGACTGGCTCACCGCGCAAAACCCCAAAGTGATGGCGGAATTGCGGGACGCCCGCAAAGAAGATGAGGCTGGCAAATTCAAAACCTGGAAGCCCCGTCATCTGTCATGTCCTACCGGGTCGAAATAGGCTCGCGCGCGGACGCGCAACTGGCCGAGATTGACTCCACCATCGGAGCAAGTGTCGAACGCAAAATCCTCTGGCTCGCCGAAAATGCCGCTGTCATGGTTCACCGGCGGCTCGTGGGAATGCCCGACGACCTGGCCGGCCTCTGCAAACTACGCGTCGGCGATTGGCGGATTCTTTACTGGGTTTATCATCGCGAAGAAATCGTCCGCATTTATCGAATCCAGCATCGCTCCGAGGTTTATCGCGATTTGTGATTGAGACATTCCTTCACAGATTGAAAACAACACCTTTTACACGCCGCCCGCGCATTGTATAATGTCCCGCTGTGAATTCGCAAAAGCGCCAGCGCGTCGTCTGCGGCATGAGCGGGGGGGTGGACTCCTCCGCCGCGGCGGCATTGCTGGTCGAGCAGGGCTACGACGTCATCGGCGTCACGCTCAAGCTGTGGAAGCACGACTGTTTTTCGCCAGACGAGGACCAGTTCAAATGTTGCGGATCCCGGGCGGCGGCCGACGTCCGCGCCGTTTGCGATCATCTTGGCATCCCATTTCATTTGATTGACGATGCGGAGGCATTTCAAAAGGAGGTTGTCAACCGTTTTGCCGCCGAATACCGGGCCGGACGCACCCCCAACCCGTGCATCCTGTGCAATGAACACCTGAAGTTCGGCACGCTGCTCCGGCACGCGGACCAGTTCGGCGCGCAATACGTTGCCACCGGCCATTACGCGCGGGTTGAGCGCGCGTCTCCTAGGAGCGCCGGCGCTCCCAGCGAAGGGCGCCATCTCCTCAAGCGCGGACGTGATTTGAAGAAGGATCAGAGCTACTTTCTTTTCTCGCTCCGGCAGGATCAGCTGGCCCGCGCCTTGTTCCCGGTTGGCGGTCAGACCAAGAGCGACACGCGCGAAGCCGCGCGGCGTCGGAATCTCAAGACCGCCGGAAAAAGGGAAAGCATGGAGATTTGTTTCGTGCCGGATAACGACTACGGCAAATTCCTCCAGTCGGCGAATCTCGTGCAGAAGCATCGCGGTGAGATTGTGGATTTGCACGGCCATGTCCTCGGCCATCACGACGGCATCGAGTTTTACACCATCGGCCAGCGCAAGGGCCTCCGCATCTCGGCGCCGAAACCGCTTTATGTCATCGAACTTGACTCCGCCAACAACCGCGTCATCGTCGGCGACGATTCAGCGCTCGACCGCGACGAATTCACCGCGACGAATTGCAACTGGCATCCGTTCGACAAGCTGGCCGGGCCAATCGAAGTCACGGCGAAAATCCGTTACAACCATCCAGGCACGCCCGCGACGGTGACGCCGACCGGCGACGGCTCGGTGAGTGTGAAACTGCACACGGCCCAGCGCGCCATCACGCCCGGCCAGGCGGCTGTGTTCTATCAGGATGATCTGGTGGTCGGCGGCGGGTGGCTTGCACGGTAGGATCCAAAGATTAGAATTTAGACTGTTGACAATTAGGCGGCGGTGGAGCATTTTCCCCGGCATGAAAACACTCATCCTTTTGGCCGCCATCCTGATTTTTCAGGTCAT
>JBEKRA010000098.1:0-7271 GCA_049519195.1 Verrucomicrobiota bacterium | reverse complement strand
GAAAAAGAATTATCGTAAGGATGGCCGACGAGTTGTTTCACGGCCTTCTCGGCATCCGGCACGCGGTAGAGCGGTTCGACGGGCGGCTGATGTTTTTTCGCGCGCCATTTGGAGACGAAGAGCGCGTCCTGCTCCTGAATGTGCGCGGAGTCAATGAGCATGACGCCGCAAAGGTCGCGTGTGGCGTCGGTGCAATGGATGGGGCCGTCGTAGCCCTGCTTGGCGAGGTTCGGCAGGTTGCCCGCGTGGTCAATGTGCGCGTGGCTCAAGACGACGGCGTCAATCTGGCGCGGGTCAAACGGGAAGCAGCAGTTGCGGTTCGTGGCCTCCTCGCGGTGGCCCTGGTAGAGGCCGCATTCGAGCAACAGCCGTTTGCCGTTGATCTCGATGAGATACATGGAGCCGGTGGTGGTGCGGATCGCGCCGAGGAAATGGATTTTCATTTTGGAGATTTACGATTGACGATTTACGATTGATGAGCAAGCCGCGATTTCGGAAGGAATCGCAAATCGCAAATCGTAAATCACGAGTGCCGGTAGGTGATGCGCGCCCGGTTGAGGTCGTAGGGCGACATCTCGACGTCCACCTTGTCGCCGACGCTGATGCGGATGAAGTTTTTGCGCATCTTGCCGGAGATGTGCGCGAGGACTTCGTGGCCATTTGGCAATGCGACGCGGAACATGGTGCCGGGCAGCACCTGTTTCACGTCTCCCATCAATTCAATTGGCTCTTCTTTGGCCACGTCGCGCGGAAAATGGTCGGCAGTTAATGCCATTCGCGCCGGAAAAAATCAATTATTTTTGCGCAAAAAAGGCATTGGACATCAGCCGTCAATCCTGTAGATTCACCGCGTTCATTATGAAATGTGAAACCATCAATAGCATCATGACCTTTGTGCTGGGCGCGTTTGTCGTGCTCGGCGTGGTCTTCGCCCTGCAAAGCATGTTTGGCCAGCGGGATCTGCGCCGGCTTCAAATCGAGGCGACGCTGGACAACTCGTATCGCATGACAATCGAGTCCATCGCCAACGACACGATTGCCTACGCGGAGAAAAACCCGAACCCGGACCTCCTGCGCATCCTGCAGGCCGCCGGCGCCAAAGTGCCCGGCCATTAATCCCAATCAACCAACCGTTATGAACGAAACCGAAACGAATTCCCCCGCGGCCGGCGAACTGGCTGGACGGGTGGCCGCGTTGCAACGCCAGGTATTCACGCTGTTGCTGGCGCTCATTGTCGTCAGCGGCACGCTGACGATTTATCTCTACCACCAGGCCAGCGTCACGCGCAAGGACGTCAGCGCCATCCGCCCGCAGGCCGATAAAATCATCAGCGTGTTCAACCAGAACCGTGCCGCGATGCAGGCGTTCGTCGGCCAGCTCGCCATTTACGGCCAGACGCACGCGGATTTCCAGCCGATTTTGAAGAAATACGGCATTGTGCCGCCGCCCGTCACCAACGCGCCGGCCAAGCCCGCGGCTGCCGCGCCCGCCGCGCCCGCCGCGCCGAAGAAGTAAAAAATCTACGCCGCCTTCACGCCGCAGTTCGGACAAAAATTCGACTGCGGCGGTATTTTTTTCCCGCAGCCAGTGCAATCCGTGTGCGCCGCTTTGTAACGGCGGTGAATGATCAAATTCCGCGTGTAGGGAATCCATGTGAACGCGTAGGCAAAGATGACGACATAGTGCTTGTCGTAAAACACGGCAAACGAAAGCAAAAGCAGCGAACCAAGAAGGCTTAACCACCAGAAAAGTGAGGGAACCACAACCTGTTTCTTTTTTTCCGTCGCATACCACTGGACGATGAACCGCGAGGAAAACACGGCATTGCCCGACCAGCCGACGATGTTCCAAAAAATTTGCCAGGACGTCCAATCATTGCCGAGAAACTTGCCGTCATGCCAGAATAAATTCGTCAGCCAGTCCATAATGCCCGCAGCTTAACCCGGTGCCCGGCAAAACCGAAGCCCAAATGCGTCATTCCGCCATCAGCTTGGCGACCTTGGCCTCCAAATCAGTCGTGCCGTGGATGTCGCGGAGGATGCCTTTCCGGTCCGCCAGCCACACGGCGGGGATGGCGTTGATGGAATATTCCCGGCCAAACTTGTTGTCGAGGCCGCGCCCGCCAAAATACTGCGGCCAGGCCAGGCCCTCCTCGCTGATGAATTGCCGCGCCCGGTTCGTGTCGTCGTCAAAATTGATGCCGACCACGTCAAGACCGTTCGTGTGAAACTGGTCGTAAAGTTTTTTGACCTCCGGCGACAGCGCCACGCATCCCGGACACCACGTCGCCCAGAAATCCACCAGCACCACCTTGTTGGACAGCGTGGTCAGATTCACCGCGCGGCCATCCACGGCCTTAAATTCGATGGGCAGCGGCTTGCCCACGGCGTCGAGCCGGCGCAACAGGCCCTTGCCCAGATCCGTCAATACTTCCGGGCCGCCGCTGTTGGCCATCAACTCGCCGAATTCGCGCATTTTCTTCAGGTCGGCATTCATCGCCAGTTCCATCAAAATCTCGTAACCCGCCGGGCCGTTGGGAAATTCCTTCACCAGCGCGCACCCGGCCTTTTCCAATTCCGCGTTCATGTCCGCGCCCGCTGCCGCCCGCGCCTGCATCTCGCGGCCGAGCACGTCCACCTGCAATTCATAGCGCAACTCCTCCGGCGCGTTCGTAACGGCAATGACCGCCCGCTCGCGCGCGTCGAGGTCGGCCAGCCGGTTTGTCGCGCCGAAATGCGTCGCCTGCTTCAGCGCCTCGATTTCCGTCATGCACGCGCGCCGCGCGTTCTTGTCGCTGGAAAACCGCGTGTAAAAATCCCGCGCCTGGTCCGCCAGCGCGCCGAACTGCGCGGCCTGCTGGTCGTCGAATTTCGCCAGCTCCGCTTCGGTCGGCGGGTTTGTCTGCCACTCCATCGGCGGCGTCGGCATTGAAAAATTGGTCAGCGCCGCCCACACCTGCGCCGCCGTCAGGTTCGTCCCGTCCGCGCGCGCGCCCGGCGCGAACAAAGCCAGCGCCGCCAGACAACCCGCAATTATCTTGAATGTATCGAGACCTCTGCAAAAGCAGCGTAGCGGCTTTCGGCAGAAAGCCGAACCCTTCAATTTCCAAAGGTGTGCGGCTCTCTGCCGTGACGCCGCTACGTCGGATGGCTGGTTCATATTATTCATTTGTGTGCTCTTTGTGACTCCGTGGCAGCGATTTTGTTCAACCGCCGGCGACAATTTTTACGATTTCCAGCCCGTCGCCCGCGTTCAACTGCCGCCGCTCATTTCGCGGTGACGCTCAATCTGAAAATCCATCGCCGCCCGCGGACTCATGGGGTGAATTTAACGCGATTCAATTGAAATGTCACGACGACGCTGCGCGGGTGTCGACGTTGCGCGGGGTAGTGGTATGGTTTGCTAAACGGAGCGCCGAGCACCGCCTCGGCAAGCTTGAATTGGAAGTCACCTTCGAGCCGAGACGGTGCTCGGCGTTCCAAAATATACCACTACCCTGCGCGGAGATGACTGCCTGGCGTGGGGTGTTTGTAACCATCCTGAAACGGCCGTTAAATCCCCGGGAAATCCTCCGGCCGTGCCGGAGATCGCTGACTACTTCGCCTTTTCGACCACGAGCATTTCGATGGGCCGGGTGGCCGGCACGAGTTCAAGGCCGAGTTGTTCCCGCACCGCGCGCACAAAGGCGTCCTTGTCCGATTCGCCCGGCCCGCGTTTCCACTGCAATTGCAAATCGTAGTTGCCGGTCAGGCCGGTCTCATCCAGCACCGGCACGCCGACGCGTGATTCAATGGTGCCGAAAAATCCGCTCAACTGCTGGTTTTGGCTTTTGATTATCCCGTTGCCGGCCATTGATGATGAATTTCCATCATCGCCGCGGTGCGCCTTGAGGCCCGGCGGATTGGGATTTTGGACTTTCAACAGCAGAACGCCGGTGTCCCGCATCTTGGCATGTGCCGTCAGATGAAAACGTTTTTGCAGTTCGTTCTTGAGCAGTGTCTTGGAACCGCCGGGCATCGTTGACATGACATCGAAATGCTCGCGCGGCATGTCCGGTGGAAACAGCGTTCGCACCCATGAAAACCCGTAGGCGTTATCCGCCAAATCGCCAACGGAATAGTTCTTCACCACCATCCGATCTCCGGCCCACACCCCGCCGCCGCCGTTCGCAAATCGCGTCGGTCGGAAGATGAATACCCCGGTGGGAACTTTGCCTAAAACGCTGGAATCCAATTCCCAATACTTCGGATCATCCGCCCACGAATTCGGATAAATCGCTTTCTTCACCACCACCGTCGTGGTGCTTGCTGCCAGAATTACCACCGCACTCGCGATGATTGCCGTTTTTACTTTTGTCCATGCCATAATTTTCAATGCTCCTTTGATGAGGGTTAGGGTTGAAATGGAAGCCGTCGCGCCTTTGGCCACTGCGATGGCCGTCACGGCCTTTGCCAGCGCCACGGGCGCGGCTTGAACGGAATTGGCGGAAATGTTTTCCGCGATGCCAGCGGCCGTTGAGTCCACTCCGCGCTTCGTGAAAAATTTCCGCAATTTTTCCAAGGCCCGGCTGACGCGCTTTTGCGCCGTGTTTTCCGCCAGTCCCAGGAAATTCGCCACTTCGGCCATGCTTTTGTTTTGAAAATAGCGCAACACCAGCGCGTCGCGCTCGGCTGTGCCCAGACCGGCCATCGCCTCGTCGAGCTGGGGGGACAATTCACGCCAGAGGGCGTCCGTCGGGGATTCTTCGAGCTTGGATTGCATGAATGCCTCCTGTTCGCGGCGGACGCGGCGCGCTTCCGCCCGTTGCAGATTGGCCGCCGTCAGCCGCGCCGTGTGGTAAAGCCAGCCGGGCAAAACGGTCTTGCGCCCGAGCGCCCCGGCCTTGCGCGCCAAAATGACAAACACCGCCTGCGTGATGTCCTCTGCGTGTTGCGGATTGGCCGTGTGCCGCAGCGCCACGGAGTGGACGAGGGCAATGTGCCGCTGCACCAGCGCGGCGAAGGCTTCTTCGGAGCCGTTCCGGGCGAATTGTTCCAGCAACCGGTCATCAGCCACATCGGTCATTCACCAATTATATGTGCGCCGGCGGCGGAATCTGACAAAGAATTTTTAATTTTTCGCCCGCCCAACCACGAGTGCTAACCGGGCAGTTTTACACGAACCCATGCAGTTCAAATCGGGCGAATGATGTGTGCTGGCAACGTAGGACGGGCGTCGCGCCTAGCTCCATCTAGAAATATCCCTCACCTTTCGGTGAATGCCGCCAAGCGAGGAAAACACCACCTCAATGCACTCTAAAAGTCAGAGACAGGCGCGACGCCTGTCCTACTGCATGGACATGGCTTACTTGTCCTCAACGGCGAGCAGTGTGCCACGGCTCTTCTCGTTGAGCGGAACGGTCTGGATTTGTCCATTTTGGTTGATCTTCAGTTGTGCGTCCACATCGTTGGCGCTCTCCACTGCCATTCCCAACTCCGGATCGAACCAAATATTGCCAGTGACCGTTCCCTTTTCGATTTTTGCCTGCAGCGCGGAGGCATCGGAACCGGCCCCGGCTGAAATAGTGCCGGTGAACGTGATATGCATGCATTTGTAGTTAGCCCGCTGTTCCCAGTTCTTGAAAACGCATTTCAAATCCACTTGAAGGTTGCCGGCGTTGCTGGGAGCTTTCAAACTCATTGTCCAACGATCGCCTGGTTTCACCACGCGGCGCGGCACGGTGTCCTCCAGAATCGAGCCTAATTTTTCGAGACCAATTTCACTGAACATATCCTTGAAAGCAGCCTGTTCCTGCTGGTTGGTCCCCGCCACCCGGGTCACCAGCTCCTGATACCCGTTCATCTTCTCCGCTTTGCCGTTGGCGTCGGTGAAATACTCAAGGCGGGCGCCGGTCATTTTGCGCAACCGCGCGCCGACCGGATTCGAGGTGTCCTGGACCGGCTTCTGGGTGGAGTTGGCGGCGAATACCTTGCGATTTCCGTTGGTGACTTCCAACGCGAGGCTCTCAAATTCCAGTTGCAGTTGCCAGCCGCCGTTTTCGAGTTTCCTGACAGGAAAGTAGTGGAGGTCTTGGGATAGTTTCCGCACCTGTTTCACCGCTTTCGTCTGCCCAAGGCTTTTCGTTTCCGTGGTTTGGAGGTCTTCCAAGTGCATCAAGTATTTCTTGCCGATCTGCCATTTGGTTTCCATCACAACCGGAGCGCGTTCAGCGGCGGAACCGCCGGGCGCCGCGATTTCCCCGACAATGAACACGCCCGTGCCAATGGTGAGAATGGCCGCCGTTCCGACGACGATTGCCGTTTTCGCTTTGGTCCATGCCATAATTTTCAATGCTCCTTTGATGAGGGTTAGGGTTGAAATCGAAGCCGTCGCGCCTTTGGCCAGCGCCACGGCGGTTGCGGTTTTTGCCAGTGTTGCAGGCGCAATCAGAACTGAATTGGTCGAAATCGTTTCCGCAATGGCGCTGGTCGTGGAATGCACGCCGCGCTTCTCGAAAAGTTTCCGCAATTTCTCCAGCGCCCGGTTCACGCGCTTTTTGGCGGCTTCCTCGCTGGCACCCAGCGCGGAACCGACTTCATTCAAGCTGCGGCCTTCAAAATAGCGCAGCACCAGCGCGTCGCGGTCGGCCTGGCCCAGGCGCAACATCGCTTCGTCCAGCAGCGGCGACAATTGGTTCCAAGTTGAATCGGCCTGGGCGTCAAGTTCGGATTGCATAAAAGCCTCCTGTTCGCGGTGTTGACGGCGGCGTTCCCGTTTGAGCGCGCTGCCGGAAACGTAGCAGGCCGTGCGGTAAAGCCAGCCGGTCAGAATGGTCTTCGCGCCGAGCGAAGCCGCCTTGCGCGCCAGAAGAATGAACACGACCTGGGTGACTTCCTCCGCCAGTTGCGGATCGCGCGTCTGCCGCAACGCCGCCGAATAGACGAGATTGGTATGGCGCGAAACGAGCGTGGCAAAGGCGCTCTCGGACTGGCGCGCGGCGTATTCCCGCACCAATCGCATGTCATCATTGGTCATCCACCCTATTCATGCACACCGAAAGGCAAAAGGGGACAATTTATTTTGCCTTTTCGACCACTAGCATTTCGATGGGTTCATGAACGGGCACCAGTTCGAGACCGAGCTGATCCAACAGGGCCTGTTTCAGTCCATCAACGTTGCGACTCGCTTTGTCGGTGTCATCCCATTTTACATCCATGTCGAATCCTCCCGCCAAACCAGTCCGGTCAACCACCGGTGTGCCCAAGTATAGTTCCAAAAAATAGGTCAGGGC
>JBEKRA010000097.1:0-7296 GCA_049519195.1 Verrucomicrobiota bacterium | reverse complement strand
CGGCGATGAGGCGCGCCCGCAACTGGGCGGCGTGCTGGCGACAATTTGTCCGGCGGACAAAAAAATCATCCACGGGATGACGGATGCGATTCTCGCGCCGTGCGTATGTGAACTTGCCAAATCGCCCCGCGCCGCGTAAAAGGATTGCCGGCGGTGCCAGTTTAGCTCAGTGGTAGAGCAACGGTTTTGTAAACCGTCGGTCGTCGGTTCAAATCCGACAACTGGCTCCACTTCGCAAGCGATGCAGGAAAGGGAGAGCGGTCATTTTTGGACAAAATCAGTTCTTGTCAGCATGTCCTATAATGTTACATGGTGTCCTGTAATTGGACATTTCAGGTGGTGCTGAAATCCGGCGAGGGCCGCATTTGCGTGCAATTCACATGGGGAGGAAGCCTGTTGCGGCAAATTCAATTAATATTAATTAATTGGGCGCATATCAAAATTTGAGAAGGTTTCCGCGATTGAAAACCGTCGTGTTCACGGACATTCCATTAACACCCTGCTTTAGCGGGGTGTTGAAAACGGGCAAACATCAGAACCGCTTCAGCGGTTTGCCCGCGCGCAAAAACCGCTAAGAAAGCGCTGATTTAATCGGAGTTGGTGATTTTGGCTGAACTTCAGATTTTCAGATGTCGCCCAGGAGGCGTAGGAACGATTTTGATTTCAAGAGAAGGCGAGTTCGATGGTCGAAACCTGATCGAATTTCCTAAGTTAAAGTCTTTTTAGCTGGATTTTGGCACCGGGTGTGCTATGCTACCCATTGATTGCGGTTGTAACAGGCAATAAGTGAACAAAGATTGTAATAATTATTAAACCCGCCTGTTATGTTGTTCACGCCGCAAAGCAAAACAAGAAAGACAACATATGAAAACAAATAAAACCTCGCGCAAGGCGGGCTTCACCTTGGTGGAGATCATGATTGTGGTGGCTATCATCGGCCTGTTGGCCGCGATTGCCATTCCCAACTTCATCCGGGCACGCGCCACCTCGCAGCAAAACGCCTGCATTAACAACCTCCGCCAGATTGACGGCGCCATTGATGAATGGGCGCTGGAAACCGGCCAGCAAAACGGCGCAACCCCCACCGCTGATCTTGTCAAGGGTTACATCAAGCTGAACACCGCCAGCAGCATTCCGGGCTGTCCGGCGAACGGCACCTATACCTACGGCAAAGTGGGCACACCGCCGCAGGTAACCTGCTCGTTGAGCGCGGATGCCAATGCGCCTCACAGGCTTCCGTAATCTGATGGATCTAAGGGCCCGAGGCCATGCTTCGGGCCTTTTTTTGTTTCTGTTCCCAGGTGCGAACGCATTTGTTTGAATGGAGTATCGAGTGTGTTTCAATTGAAAATGGTGCCAGGCGTTCAATTTGTCGCTGCTTGCAGCAAGTTGCAGCGGTAATAAGTGAACAAAGGTTGTAATAGTTATTACAGCCCGCTTGGTGCGTCGTTCACGCCGCGGATTGGGACCAAAAAACAAACCCAATCAAACCATGAAAACAACCACTATTTCGCGCAAGGCGGGCTTCACCTTGGTGGAGATTATGATCGTGGTGGCCATCATTGGTCTGTTGTCCGCGATTGCCATCCCCAACTACGTCAGGGCCCGGGCCACTTCGCAGCAAAGCGCCTGCATCAACAATCTTCGCGCGATTGACGGTGCCATCAATGAATGGGCGCTGGAAACCGGCCAGGCAAGCGGGGCTGTCGTGGACAACGTCACGACGGTCTCGGCTTACATCAAGCTGAACGCCAACCACGGTGTTCCGGGCTGTCCGGCGGGCGGCACCTATACCACGACTGCCGTGGGCGATGGGCGGCAAGTGAGCTGTTCGTTGAGCACGTTGACGCTGTCGCCGCACATCATACCATAATTAATGATTCGTTTCCGACACAGGCCCGGGGCCATGCTCCGGGCCTCTTTTGTTGACTGCGGAATGGTTGACTTTGAAGCCCCTTTGAATTATGACGTTGCACGGCGTGTCAAATAGTTCCAGCAAGCCATGGACGTTATTTTAAGAACGGAAAAACTCCGGGTTGAATTCAAGAGCCGCGAATTCCGGCAGTCGCCGAAAGTCGCTTTGCGTGGTCTTGATCTCGAAGTCCAAGCCGGCGAGGTTTTCGGCTTCCTCGGCCCCAATGGCGCCGGCAAAACGACGACCATCAACGTGCTGCTCGGTTTTGTTCAGCCGACGGGCGGTTCGGCATCGCTGTTTGGCATTGACGTTCGCCAGCCCATCGCGCGCCAGCGCATCGGCTACCTGCCGGAGCTGACCTATTACTACAAATTTCTCACGGCGGAGGAACTGCTCCGGTTTTATTCCCGCATCTTCAGCCTGCCGCGCGGGGAAGCCGGAAGGCGCATTGACGCCGTGCTCAAGCTCGTTGACTTGGAATCCGCCCGCAAGCGCCTCATCAAAACCTACTCGAAAGGGATGCAGCAGCGCGTCGGACTCGCGCAGGCGCTCATCAACAATCCCGATTTGCTGATTCTCGACGAGCCGACCAGCGGCCTCGATCCGCTGGGCCGCATGAAGGTCCGCGAAATCATTCAACGCCTGAAAAACGAGGGTAAAACCGTTTTCTTCTCTTCGCACGGACTCGGCGAGGTGGAAACCGTCTGTGACCGCGTGGCCATTATCAACGAGGGCGAACTCAAGGCCGTGGGCCGCGTCGGCGACATCATGGGACAGCGCGCGAGCCTCGAAAAAGCCTTTCTGGACATCGTTGGCTATCAACCCCAATCCGCGCCATGAACAACATTTTTGCCGTCGCCGGCATCGTCATCAAGGAATTGTATCGGCGGAAGGAATTTTACGTCCTGTTCATCCTGACCATCGTCATCTGCCTGGTCATGGCCTCCGTAAATATTTTCAACAACAGCCAGATCATCCGCTACCTCAAGGAACTCTGCCTGCTGCTGATCTGGGTTTCGTCGCTCGTCATCGCCATCACCACCACGGCCCGGCAAATCCCGGCGGAACGGGAACAGCGCACCTTGCTGCCGCTGCTGGCCAAGCCGTTGAGCCGGTCCCAGTTGATTGTTGGAAAATTCCTCGGCTGCTGGCTCGCCTGCGGTTTGGTGCTGGTCTGCTTTTACGCCTTCTTCGGCGCGCTCGCCGCGAGTCGCGAGCACGCCTGGCCGCTGCTCAATTATTTTCAGGCCGCGTTTTTGCACTGGGTCATGCTCGGCGTGGTCGTCGCGCTCACGCTGCTAGGCTCGCTGGTTTTCGCCGCGCCATCGTCCAATTCCACGATTTGCTTCGTCGTCATCGCGGCAATTTTGTGCGTGGGCAGATACCTTGACGCCATTGCGTTGTCGCGGCCCGAACCCGTCCGCTCCATCGTTTGGTCGGTTTACTATGCCATTCCGCACCTCGAATGGGATTTTGAAATGCGAAACCTGATCATCCACGACTGGCCGCTCGTTGAATGGAAATTTGTCGGCCTCGACGCGCTGTATTTGCTGGCCTACACGGCGGCTTTTCTCGCCGCCGCCTGCCTGGTTTTCCGCCGCAAGGCCGTCAGTTGAATTTGCCGCATGAATTCAGCAAAAACACTCTGGCTTTTGCTCGTCGCGCTGCTGGTCTTTTGTTTCGGCCTCGCCGCGGATTTGCAGCCGCAATTTCAAGCTCTGGAAAACAGCCGCCGCCAGTCGGACAATTTTTTCAGCCTGCTGCTCGGTGACAGCAGCCGGATTTTTGCGAACAGTTTTTTCGTCAAGGCCGACGCCTACTATCACAGCGGTTATTATCCCACGATTTTTGACAACAATTCCGCCTTCCAGACGCCGCACATGGCCGAGGACACCGGCGCCGTCGCCAGCCATAATCAGGGCGAAGAGAGGGATTTCATGGGGCCGGCGCGCGACTGGGTTGACGCCTTTGGCCGCCATTTTATTCCCAACCGCCACACGCATCTGGACGAAGGCGGTCCGACGAGTGATTTGACCACCAGCAAGGAGGTGCGGGAAATGCTGCCGTGGTTGAAACTCTCCGCCGAACTCGATCCCGAAAACATCAAGACCTACACCGTCACCGCCTTCTGGTTGCGCAAGAAAATGAGCCAGGTTCCCGAGGCCGAACAGGTGCTGCGCGAGGGCTTGCGCCACAATCCAAATGATCCGCAACTGCTTTTTGAATTGGGCCGCATCTATTTTGAAAATCACCACGACTCGACCCGCGCCAGGAACATCTGGTCGGCCGCCCTGCGAAGCTGGACGCGGCAGGCGCCCGGCCTTCCGCAATCGGAACGGCTCAAATTGACAGGTGAGAATTTCGACGACCGATTTATTTTCGAGCAACTCCAGACCTACCTCGCGCAACTCGAGGAGAAAGCCAGCAACTTCGACGCGGCCATCGCCCGCTGGGAACAGGCCAAACTCGCCTCGCCAAAGCCGGAAGACGTTCAAAAGCACATTGACGAGCTCAAACAAAACCCCCATGGGAGCGCTGGCGTCCCGCCGGCCGGTTTTTAAGCCGGAACGGGTAGCTGCGACGCCCCGTCGCAGAATGTGTGCGCGACGCCCTCGTCGCGCGATAAACCAAACACACCCTATGGTTTGGCCGATGGCTTCGCGACGAGGCGTCGCCGGCACCCTCTGCGACGGGGCGTCGCAGCTACGCGCATCGCTGCTTCACTGTTCAACCGCATCGTTCCGGTTAAGCAACACGCCGGCGAGACGCCGGCGCTCCCGGCAAACAACGCGCCGACGCATTGGTTTGTTTGTCAAAGACATGATCACCGACAATTGCGGTTTGTTTTTCACACGCCGTTTTGATTCAATGGCCGCGATGAAAACCCGGCAGTCCAAAATCAAACGCCACACGCAGGAAACGAAAATTTCCGTCCAACTCAACCTCGACGGTCGGGGCAAATCCTCCGTCAAAACGGGAATTCCATTTTTCGACCACATGCTCGCGCTCTTTGCGAAGCACGCCGTGGTTGATCTGCAATTGCGCTGCGACGGCGATCTGGCCGTGGACGCGCACCACTCCGTCGAGGACTGCGGCATCGCGCTCGGCCAGGCCTTCGCCACCGCGCTCGGCGACAAACGCGGCATCCGCCGCTATGGCCACGGATTTAGTGGCACAGGCTTCCAGCCTGTCAGTTTATCAAATGAAAAGTCAAAATTGACAGGCAAGATGCCTGTGCCACTAAAAGGCGAAGCTTATGTGCCGATGGACGAATGTCTCGCGCGCTGCGTCGTGGATTTCAGCGGCCGACCGCACCTTGTCTGGCGCGGGCTGGACAAGTTTTCGCAGAAGAAAATTTCCGAGGCCGAAAAAAACCAGGACGCCTCCAGTGCGTTCCGGTTCGGGCTGGCGCGCGAATTTTTCCAGGGCTTCGCCAACGAAGCCCGCTGCAACCTGCATTTGGAACTGCTTTACGGCGACGAGCCGCACCACATCGTGGAGGCGCTGTTCAAGGCGTTTGCGCGCGCGGTGGACGCCGCGCGCCGGCACGACCCGCGCATCGCCGGCCAGTTGCCGAGCACAAAGGGGAAACTTTGACGCGCGGCCCTTGTTGGTGAAAGACTGGCGGAAAATTTCAACCGAAAGCAGCTCTGGACTGAAACTTAAATGCGGAATAAAGTCAAAACCACGAAACAGGATGGGCTGCAAAACCAGTTGCCTGCTTAATCCTCCGAAAACAAATAGTCCAAATCCGTGGCGGTGAGGCTGCGGGCCTTACGCTGCAAATTTGAATTGCGGCGCGATGTTCAGGCTTTCACAAATCACTTTCGTGACCGTGAACAGGTTGCGCGTGGTCGGATTGCCCCGGCGGCTCAACATGCGGTGCAGGGCTTTTTCGCCCAAACCGGTCTGTCTCGAAAGCTCCTTAAAAGTGATGCCGGCGTGAACGAGGTCGCGCAAAATCGAAAGCCCTTCCTCGGTTTCGCCTTCGAGGAGTGAATTCACCGCTTCGGCATAAAGCGCGCGGGCAAACTTCGGATCGCATTTAATCCGGGCCAGAACCGTTTCTTTGTATTCGCGTGTCAGTGCCATTAGCGATTGGCCGGTTTTGCTGTGATTCTGCTCATGCTTTTGGCGGCAGGCTCGAAATTTTACGCTGGGCGCGGCGAAATTCGATGGTGCGATCCGAAGCGCCTCAAGCAATTCTTCCCGGGAAAGGCCAGGAGATTTTGCCAGCGCATCCTGAAGCAGTTGTTCAAACATGGCGTGAAACTTCGCGCGGTCGTGCGGATCGCAACTGTGCCGTTCAAAGTCGGCGCGCAGCAAGGCTTCAAGTTCCGGACTCATGCCGGGAAACAGGCGGCGAGTATTTGGGCGGATTTTTCGGGGGTGTTTTGATTGCCGTGCCAGAGCGCCAAATCGTCCCGGAGTATTTGCAACGTGGCTTCGACCATCGTGTGGGTTTCACGGTTCGGGAAAACCGGATCCTTTGTGGCGTTGGCAATGAAACTTCCGAAGGTGATGAGCAGTTCGATGGCCCGGCGGTGTGCCTTGAGGTTTTCTGGAGTTGGATTGTCTAAAAGCTTTTCGTCCTGAAAGCGACGCAAGCCTTGAACAGCAGCGCTCCAGTCTTCGGCGTCGGCGCTAAGTTCGTCCGAAAGCCGCTTAAAGGCGCGCTTCATAAAATTCGGGGTAGAAAGTATACCCTCTTCGTCCATGATGGCGATTGAACTCATGGCATCAAATTAGCCACTTCTTTGCAAAACGCAAGCGCCTCAATCTTCCGAGAACAAATAATCCAAATCCGTGGCGGTGAGGCTGCGGGCGAAGCCTTCCTCGCCCAGCACATCGGCAATCGTCTGCGCCTTGCTCTGCTGCAGTTCCCAGATTTTTTCCTCGACGGTGCCCGGCGCGATCAGGCGGTAGGCGTTCACGGTCTGCGTCTGGCCGATGCGGTGCGAGCGGTCAATCGCCTGCGCCTCCACCGCCGGGTTCCACCACGGGTCGTAAAGCACCACGTAGCTGGCGTTGGTCAGATTCAATCCGGTGCCCGCCGCGCGCAGGCTCAACAGGAACACGCCGGGCGTCGTGTCGGCCTGGAATTCGCTGACGACCCGCTGACGGTCCTTGGTCTGGCCGGTGAGCACGTGCGTGTGGATGTTCCGCACGGCGCATTCCTTTTCGAGCAGTTGCAGCATTTGGACAAACTGGCTGAAGACGAGAACCTTCTGGCCGTCGGCCACCAGCGGGTCAAGCAATTCAAACAGCGTGTCGGTCTTGCCGGAGGCGGTGTCGCTGCCGACGAGCGACGGGTGGCAGCAAATCTGGCGCAGGCGCGTGAGCGCTGCGAGCACGTGCATCTTGCTCTTGTTGATGCCCTG
>JBEKRA010000096.1:0-7304 GCA_049519195.1 Verrucomicrobiota bacterium | reverse complement strand
GCCCGCTGCTGCGCCATCCAAAACGTCCGCGCATGGCCGAGATGCAAATAGCCCGTCGGCGACGGCGCGAGCCGCCCGCGATATTTTTGAATCGTGTTCACTCGCGTCAGGAGACTTGAAACTGCGCCTTCCTGTCAATCCGGGACCTCGCCCTGCTTTGTGGCAGCGGACGCAAGTCCACTCATTAGTGTCTGGCCGGAAGCGCCGTGTTTCGGCTCGTCCTCGTCCTCGTCGTCGTTCTCGTCCCCGGATTTGCTTTAGTTTTCGAGGACGAGGACGAGAACGAGGATGAGGAGGATTGTAATTCGACAGTTTCCGGCCAGACACTCATTAGCTACGGTGCAGCGCCCGCGAAGTCACTGCGGATTGGCGGAGAGCCAGAAGCGGATGTTGGTCGCCTGCGGATTGTGCGGGTCCAGCGCCAGCCATTTCAAATAGTGCGGCCGCGCCTGCGCCGGGTCGCGCATCTGCTGCGCGTAAAGATTGCCCAGCGCCAGTTGCGCCCGCGCCTCGTCCGGGTTCGCCGCCACGATTTTCTTCAGCTCGTTCACCGCGTCGGTCGCGTAGCCCGCCGACTTCAGCGCCAGCGCGAAAGTATAGCGCGCGTCCACCGAGTCCGGCTTGAGGGCCAGCGCCGTTTCGCAGGCGGACAGCGAATGGTCGAAATCCCGCAACTGGCAGGCCAGCGCGGCGTGGTTGTATTGCGCCTCAAACCAGGCCGGATCCAGTTCCGCCGCCTTGCGATATGAGTTCATGGCCTGCGTCAAATCGGGTTTCTTCTCGAATTTCTGCGCGTCGTCGAACGCGCCGGCCGCCGCCTTCCGGTCGCCCGCCTTCGGCTTGGGCGGCGAGCGATATAAATAGCGAGGGAACGCCGGCGGCGCGGGCGGCAGCAGTTTCACCGGCGCGGCGACAACCGGCGCGGCGGCGGACGGCGGCGTGGCGGAAGCCGTTCCCGGATTGGGCGTCAGAGGCGTCACTCCGGTCTGCGTGTAATTTTCCGATTGCGTGGAAGACCCGGACAGGCGAACCGGATTGAGGCGTTGCCATGCGCCTGTTTTTCCGGTCGTGGCTGGTTCCACCTGCGTTTTCGGCGCGGACGCATTGGGCGTTGTCACCATCGCCGGTTCCGGCTGAACTGCCACGATTTCCGCCGGCGTCGCCGGGTGCGGCGCGACCGGAGTGTTCCTGCCGCCCGGCTGCGCTTTCGGCGGCAAGGATGGACGTGCGGCGGCGGTCGTCGCCGGTTTCGTCTCGGCCGCATTTGGCTTCGCGGGAACTTCCGTTGCATTTTCCATCGCCGGCGGAAACTTCACCGCCGCGACCATCGCCGGTTGTTCCAGGCTTTTGACCAGATCGTTGACGGCGTCCCAATCCGACGGGCGCGGCGTGAGCGCCAGATACGCGCGGTAATTTTTCAGCGCCTGCGCGTCGTCGCGCAAATACTGCCTGTCCACCGTCGCCAGGTTCAACAGCGCTGGCGCGTAATTGGGATGAAACCTGACCGCGGCGGAGAAAAATTGCGCGGCGTCCTGCGGGTGGCCGCCCGCGACGCGCGCCAGTCCGAGACCATTCAGCGCCCCGGCGTTGTTCGTGTTGAGTGAGAGCGCGGTGCTGAAACTTTTTTCCGCCGGCACGAGGTCGCGCAGCTTGAGCTGCGCCGCGCCGAGTTTGAGCCAGCCTTCCGGCTCGTTGCCGCGCCGCAGCGTGTAGGCGGTGAATTCCGTCCGGGCCGCGTCGGGCCGGTTCTGCTCCAGCCAGAGGCAGCCCAGATTGAAATGCGCCTCCACCAGGTCGCGGTCGAACTTCAGCGCGTTTTGATACGCCTGCGCGGCGTCCGACAACTGGCCGGCGTGTTGCAGCGCGACGCCGTAATAATTCCACGCCGGCGCGTTCGTGGCCAGCAGCGTCACGGCGGTCTTCAATTGCGCGACCGCGCCGGCGTAATCGCCGCGCTCCAGAAGCTTTTTACCGGCGAGCAGCGCGCGCTCCCCCGGCGGCGCGCAGCCGCATATGAAAACGGCGAGCGCCAGGGAAAGCATCGCGCCATGCAGCGCCCGATTTTTTATGGCCAGCATCGGCGCTCGTGTTATCATCCACGCCCTTAAGTGTCAAGAAACGCACAAATTGGGTTTGATGATGAGTCCTCTGCAAAACCGGGGCGCGGATCGCTTTGTCCGCGATTTCGCTGGGAGCGCCGGCGTCCCGCCGGCGTGTTTTCCGATTCATCGCAATGCAACTCGCCGGCGGGACGCCAGCGCTCCCAGCGTGCGCTGGCATTGATCGTGGCGACCATCTGGTTTGCAACTTTGCAAACGCAGGCTGCTGATTTGTTTTCATTACGCGCCACCAATGCGCCCGCGCGCGTCGCCATCGTCGAAAATCCGGATGCAGTTTCCGATTTCCAACCGGACGCGGCAGTTGTCCAGAACATGGTCAACCGCGGCCTCACGAATTTCACCGGCAGGGCAAATGCCGCCGAGTCATGGCGGAGCCTCGTCTCCACGCAGGACGTCGTCGGCATCAAGGTTTGCGCCTCACCCGGCGAAATCAGCGGCACGCGCCCGGCGGTCGTGGCGGCGGTGGTTCGCGGACTGCTCGACGCGGGCGTGCCGGCGGACCACGTCATCATCTGGGACCGGCACGCGGATGATTTGCGCGCCTCGGGATTTTCCCGGCTGGCAGCGCAACTCGGTGTGCGCGCGGCCGGCGCGGCGGATGCCGGCTACGATCCGACGAATTTTTACAACCCCGACACCGCCACCATCGGCACGCTCGTCTGGGGCGATTTTGAATTCGGCAAAAAGGGCGAAGGCATCGGGCGCAAATCCTTCGTCTCCGAACTGGTCAGCCGGCAGATCACCAAAATCATCAGCGTCGCGCCGCTGCTGAACGATAATGTCATCGGCGTTTGCGGCCATCTTTACAGTCTGGCGATGGCCGGCGTGGACAATACCTTCCGGTTCGAGGGCGACCCGGGACGGCTCGCCGTGGCCGTGCCGGAGATTTACGCCCTGCCCGCGCTCGGCGACCGCGTCGTGCTGAACATCACCGACGCGCTCATCGGCCAGTATGAAGGCGGCGAGCGCGGCCTGTTGCATTACTCGACCGTGCCGGGCCAGCTTTGGTTCAGCCGCGACCCCGTCGCGCTAGACACGATGGCCGTCCGTGAGCTGGAACGCGAACGCCGCGCCGCGAATGCGCCGGAGTTCACGCCGCATCTGGAAATTTACACCAACGCCGTCCTGCTCCAGCTCGGCGTCAGCGACCCCGCGAAGATTCAGGTGGAGAAAATCAAGCAGCCTGCCGGAGTGACGAGCCGTGGAAGTCCCTGACATTTTGCCGGACAACTTCGAGTTGAAGAAACACGTTGAATGAAAAGCGGCGAATAATCGAACGACTCGGGAAATTGTTTTCACAATCCACGTGCATCACCATGTGACTTGAATCTGATAGGTGTCTGCTCCGGGGTCACTGTCATTAATCCGAAAGGCCAGTGTCTGGTCGTTTGCGGAGGCCGGCAATTGGATGATGCTGACCGGCCCGCGCCCCTTGAGTTGGGTGATTTTAATCTTCGTGGGATCGCGCGGGCTGAACGCGGGACTCAAACCTTCGAGCGGCGCGCACACCTTGTCCGTCCATACTGGACGCCAGGGTTTGCCGTTGACGAAAAATTGCGAGGGCAGTTGCGCTTCTTCATGCTCGATCCACAACTGGCTGCCGCTCACCTTGACGACATCACTCCCGTCCACCACCGCCCTGAACGCCAGAACGTGCGGCTTTCCGCAGCCGCTCACGAAGACCAGCCACGCCGCCACAAGAAGCGCCAAAGCCATCGTTTGAAGGATTCGTTTCATGGCCGGCATGATTTTCAGGAATCGGGTGATTGTCCAGCCTGATTATCGTGATGCGTCCGGGCGCGAACATCGGCTGGTTATGTTCCTCTTCACCTTTGTTAAAAACTGATTTGGCGGACAGGCCTGTCTTGACTTGGCGACCGCGGCTTCTATCATGGCGGCTCAATTTTATGCCTAAAATCAAAGAAATACTGGCGCGCGAAATTCTCGACTCGCGCGGTAATCCAACCGTGGAAGTGGACGTGACGTTGTGCTGCGGCGCGACGGGCCGCGCGGCGGTGCCCAGCGGCGCCAGCACCGGCGAACACGAGGCCATCGAGCTCCGCGACGGCGACAAGAAACGCTTCGGCGGCAAGGGCGTGCAGAAGGCCGTCAAAAATGTGAGGGACGTGATTGCGCCCAAACTCATCGGGCTGGATCCGTTCGACCAATTGACGGTGGACGCGACGATGCTCAAGCTCGACGGCACGGAGACGAAATCCAAGCTCGGTGCCAACGCGATTCTCGCGGTGTCGCTGGCCAACGCAAAGGCCGCCGCCGCCGGATTGAACCAGCCGCTGTTCAAATATCTCGGCGGGCCGAATGCGAAGGTGCTGCCCGTGCCGATGGCCAACGTCATCAACGGCGGGGCGCACTCGGACGCGCCGATTGATTTTCAGGAGTTCATGATCATGCCGCTCGGCCTGCCGACATTCAGCGAAGGGCTGCGCGCCATCACCGAGACGTTTCACGCGCTCAAGTCCGTGCTGAAGAAAAAAGGTTTGAACACCTCCGTCGGCGACGAGGGCGGGTTTGCGCCCAAGCTCGGCAGCGTCGAAGAGGCTGTTGAATCCATGTTGCAGGCCATCAAGGACGCCGGTTACAAGCCGGGCAAGGACATTTACCTCGCGCTCGACGTGGCGGCATCAGAGTTTTACGACGGCAACGCGAAATACACATTCAAGAAAAGCACCGGTGAAACCGTGAGCGGCGACGACCTAGTGGCTTTCTATGCGAAACTCTGCGCGAAATATCCGATTGTCAGCATCGAGGACGGCTGCGCGGAAGGCGACTGGGCGACGTGGAAGAAACTCACCGACAAAATCGGCGACAAGGTGCAGCTCGTCGGCGACGATATTTTTGTCACCAATCCGAAGTTCCTGCAAAAGGGCATTGATACCGGCACGGCGAATTCAATTCTCGTGAAGGTGAACCAGATTGGCTCGCTCACCGAAACGCTGGACGCGGTGCAGCTCGCGCAGTTTAATGGCTACACCGCCGTCATTTCGCATCGCTCCGGCGAAACGGAAGATTCGACGATCGCCGACATCGCGGTGGCGACGAATTGCGGCCAGATCAAAACCGGTTCCTTGAGCCGCAGCGACCGGCTGGCGAAATACAACCAGCTCCTGCGCATCGAACAAATGCTTGGCAAGAATGCCGTCTATGCCGGCACGAGCGCGCTGCCGAAGAAGCGATAAGGTAGGGCTGACCTGCGGGTCAGCCAAGTTTGGACGGCGCAGCAGCGCCGCCCTACCAACGAAATTCAAAAACCGGAAGCCAGGAAACTGGCTTCCGGTTTTTTTCTTTTCACGATGGCTGTCGGGACGCGGCTTTTACTGTTTGCATCATCGGTGCGAACGTATAAGGTGTTCACCCCATTGTTTAACGGGGGAAAATGGGTTAATTGGTATCCCGAAGCACAAACTAAATTATGAAAAAAATACTCATCATTGCAGCATTGGCCGCAGGTGTGGCCAGCATCAAGGCCGGCGAGTCCGCGTTCCAGCTTTCGCTGACGCCGGACATCGCCATTCATCCAAAGACCACGGAAATCAGCGGAGTGTCGCTGGACATCTGGGGCGAGAACCCGCAGCACAGCTTCAACCTCGGCTTCGTCAACGGCAGCACCGGCGACAGCTCGGGGTTCAGTTGGGCGTTCTTCTACAACTACGCCGATTCATACACGGGCGTGGAGTGGGCGCTGGTCAATCACACCACGAAGAGTTTCACCGGCTGGCAGTCCGGCTTTGTCAATTACGACGAGGGCTATTTCAAGGGTTTGGAATCCGGGCTGGTGAACGTTGCGATGGACACCCACGGCCTCCAATTCGGTTTTCTCAATTACGCCGACAAGCTCAACGGCGTCCAAATCGGCCTCATCAACGTGATCAAAAGCAATCCGTGGTTTGATGAGTTTCCGAACAAGCTCGCCAAAGGATTTCCGATTGTGAACTGGTCATTCTAACCAGCGCAATCAAGATTCAAAGCCGGAAGCCGGGCGACTGGCTTCCGGTTGTTGTTTAATACCCCTGTTTCAACAGCCACCAGACGGCGAACATGATGGCGATGCATGCCAGCGACATCCACAACGCGCTCAAAAAACAAGCGGCGACCATCGCCAGGCTGCCAACAAACGGGATCATCGCCCGTTGCCGCCAGCCGTAAATCATGTAGCCGCCGGCGACCGCGCCCCAAATGCACGACGCCCACAAATAATGTTCGTTGAACGACTCCATCACGCCCAATATGCTTCCATGTTCTTCATGCGGCAACTCTTGGCTTTTGAGGCTGGCTGTGTTAAATTTCCATTGTGAGCCGGTTTTTACGTCCCAACCTTGACTACCGCGGCCGCATGGCGCGCGGCGTCATCGGCGCGCTGTGTCTCATCGCGGGAATCATCGTGGCGGGCGATTTTGTATGGTGGTTGGGATTGATTTTGGTGGCGGCTGGACTGTTCGCTTTGTTTGAGGCGATTCGTGGCTGGTGCATCGCTCGCGCGTGCGGCATCAAGACGAAATTCTGAACGCAAAATTCATTTCCCTCGCCGCAACTTTCCTTATCCTTTGCGCGCATGAATTTATTGCCGTTTGGAAAATTGCCCGCGCACAGGCCGCGAACATTCGTCCCGCAAACCATTGACCTCGGCGACTGGCCTCAAATCGCGCCGCTGTTCGATCAATTGGAATCGCGCGCCGCGAGCTGCAAATCCGCCGCCGCGCTTGAGCGCTGGCTGCTCGACTGGGGCGAACTCAACGCCGCGCTCGATGAGGAATCCTCGCGCCGCTACATCGCCATGACCTGCCACACGGACAGCGCCGAAGCGGAGAAGGCGTATTTGCAATTCGTGGAGAACGTCGAGCCGCAGCTCAAGCCGCGCCAGTTTGCGCTGGAGAAAATCTTCGCCGCCCATCCGCAACGGGAAGAATTGCTGAAAGTTGGAGTTCAGGCTTCAGCCTGCGCCCCTGCTGACAAGCTAAAGCGTGAACTCCAACCGCGCTACGCAGTCTTCGACCGCGACGTGAAAAATCACGTCGAGCTGTTCCGTCCCGAAAATGTCCCGCTTGAAACCGAGGAGGCCAGGCTCTGCCAGCAATACCAGAAATTGAGCGGCTCGCTCACGGTCAATTTTCGCGGCGGGGAAAAGACCCTCGTGCAAATGGGCCGTTATCTTGAGGAACCCGACCG
>JBEKRA010000095.1:0-7416 GCA_049519195.1 Verrucomicrobiota bacterium | reverse complement strand
TCGTCGGCGTAAATTTCCAGTTGCGGCTTCGTGTCCGCCGTCGCGTCGTTGGAGAGCAGCAGGTTTTTGTTCGTCTGCTTCGCGTCCGTTTTCTGCGCGACGGGATGAACATAAATCCGGCCATGGAAAACACCCTTCGATTTGTCATCCAGGATGCCGTTGAAATACTCGTGGCTCGCGCAATGCGGCTGCGCGTGCTCGACAATCATGTGATGGTCGGCCAACTGCTCGCCGCGCGTCAGGTAAAGGCCGTTCAAAACACATTCCAGACCCTCGCCCGCGAGTTTCGCGCGAATGTTGGTGCGCGAAAGTTTTCCGCCGAGCGCGAAGGAATGGACGCTTACGTTGCTCGCTCGGCCAAATTCTCCGGAAAGCGTCGCGATGTGGAACGCCGTCGCGGCCTCGTCCTGAAGCTTGATGTGTTCGACGGTGGCATTGTCGGCCACGGCTAGCTCCGTCACGGCGTTTGTGAGATACGCGATATTGCCCGTGCTGATGTAACTTTCCACGACGGTCAGCCTGCTGTTTGCCCCGGCGATGATGAGATTGCGCGGCAGAATCGCATCGCCGCCGTGTTTCGCGGACGAAAGGTAAATCAGCGACACCGGCTCGGCGATCTCAACCCCGGCGGGAACAAAAATGAAGGCGCCGTCGGAGAAAAACGCCTGGTTCAGCGCGGCAAAAGTGTTGTCCGCCGTTTGCGCGTATTTGCCGAGATGTTTTTCAATGGTGGAACAGGCTTCCAGCATGTTTTTGACAGGCAAGACGCCTGTCCCACTGCCATTGAGCACGGCGGAAAGACTTTCAATGCGCACGCCGCCGGAAACCGGCTTGAGGCTCGACAGTTTCGCCGAGAAAAATCCGTTCACGAACACGAGGCGATGGCCGGGCAGCCTGGCGAAAACGGATTCGTTGATGGCCTTGCTTTCCGCGCCATTGACAGCAACTTCGCCCGCGAGGTTAAACGGCAGTTTCACAATCGGCGCGACGTTCGTGAAGCGCCAGTCCTCGTCTTGCAGCGTTGGAAAACCCTGGCCGGCAAAGCTGGCAATGCCGGCCTGGCGCAGCGGCGCGAGCCATTTCGGCTGGCGCGATGCGGTTTCAAACTGCCGGAATTTTTCAACAATCGGGCCGGTGGCCTGGCTCGAATCTTTTTGCGTCATAGTCAACTTCCTATCGGACAGACAGTTTTCCATGCAATCGCGTCGCGTGCAAGTCCAGAGCGATTGAGTGTCGCGCAGTTTTCAAAAGTGGACAGGTTCAAAAGACCGGGCAGTGGAGTAGAACGGTGGGTTTGGTTTTTGGAGCAGAGCCAGAACCTCGGCTGACCAAGCAGGCTGATGATTGCCACCAGAAACACCGGGCAGCCAAGCCCCGGCCTGACCTTGGGCACAGGCGTGGAGGCATTGGCTGTAGAGCTTGTAAAACCCGGCGCGTGAAATGTTCAAACAATCGTCGCGTGCCGGAAACGATCGAGCCGACGGACGGCTGACTGACCAATGGATTTTCGGTGACGGCAGAACCATTTGTCGCGCTCAAACAAGGCGTGCCGTTGTCCGCCACTGTATCAGGGCGGAGTCGGCGCGAGAAAGAAATTAGCCGGCGCATTGCTGATGGACGGGCCCATCAATCGTCACCGTGCCGTCTTCGCGGCCGCACAGGAGCAGGTTGCCATTGGGCGAAATGCCGGGGCCGGTCAACTTTCCCGGCAGTGTTCCCGGCAGGGCCCCTTGCAGCATTCCATTGGCGGACCCAAATGCGATGTTCTGCTCGACCGAATCGCCGCCTGCCGCTAGCGTCAAGCCGACGGGCGATCACGCCAACGCCATCAACACGCCGATAAAAAGGATTTTGGTTCGGAGTTACCTGGACAAGCGGAAGAATTGGACCGCGTTGGTCGGCATCAATGTGACTTGGATGTTGGTGCTGGTCACCTGCGGCGCGGGCGACTGGACTGTCACCCAATTCCCGGCAGTCAGATTTGTGCAGGTTTGCAGGTTGTAGGGGGCGGAGGCAAGCGGCCAGGCCAGAGTCAGGTTTCCGGCGATTCCGGACTGGCTCATGAACGGGCTGTTGATGCTAAGAGGCTGGCCCGGTCCCATCGCGTCCGTCGCCGCGATTTCGGCTGGCGACAACGCCATGTTATAAATGCGGAAGTCTTCGACCGCGCCGTTGAGATACGGGTCACTCCATTGGGAACGGCCGATGTAATTGTTGCCGGTGTTGCCCAGGCTCGAAGGCGTGAGGGTCATGGAACTGTTGGTTGCCACTGCGACGCCGTTTAGATAGAGAATCCCCGTATTCCCGTTGTGGGTCACGGCGATATGGTTCCAGCCGCCCGTGGTCAGGGCCGCGGGGCCGGTGAGCTGCTGCTCGTTGCCGTTGCCGGAGGTTGTAATCGAAAAACGCAAGTCGCCGTTGTTTCCATTCTGCGGCGTCAGGAACATATAGACTGATGTGCCAGTTCCGAAATCAAAGATCCGGGTCCAATTGGCGGTCGTAGTGAGCTTCACCCAAAGCTCGATGGTGAAGTTGCCCAACGTGCTCACGATTCCCAACGGCAGATTCACATACTGATTCGAGCTCGACGACAATTGCAATTGGCCGCCCGCGAGGGTTCCGCCATTGTAAACCGTGCCGTTCCAGGCCGAGCCTCCCACCGAGTCCGCGGTGGTCGTGCCACCCGTCTCGAGGAAGCTGTAGCGATGGCCCAGCATGGGCACCGTGGCGAAGGACCAGACAGCGCCGGGAGCGCTGTTAAAACCCGCAAGCTCATCCACGCGCCAGTAATTGGTCGCGTCGGACAACAATGCCGGAGCAAATGAGTTGTTGCCAAGGTAACCTCGTAACTCCGGCGACGCCGGGGTTGCGTGCGCCACAGCATTGGAATTAGACCCAACATAAAGCGCGTGTGTCAGGGCGTTGCTTCCCGGGGTCCAGCTCAATGTCGCATTGATCCCGGCCCCGCTGGAGTTGTTGGCCGGCGATGGATTGGATGCCGCGCCGACGGTCACCAACAGGTCCGCCGGAGTATAGGACGTCATTGTCACCGTGCCGTCCTCGCGTCCGCAAAGGAGCTGGTTGCCCACGGGTGAATATGCAAGGCACGATGCGCGGACAACTTCCTGGGTGATGACCCGGGTCAACGCCCACAAGGAGCCGTCGGTGGTCCAAAGTTGGACTGTGTTCTGGTCCGAGGCGGCGAGCGTGCTGCCGTCCGGGGAAAACGCCACGGAGAACACCGGATTGTTGTCCGCCTCGGCGCGCGTTGTGTTCGCGCCATCCGAGATTCGCCCCACGTTTAGAACATTCACCGCGGTGCTGCCATACGCCACGCTGCTGCCATCCGGCGAGAAGGCGACGCATTCCACGTTGTTGGTGGTGGACGGACTGTAGAAGGTCTGCACCAAACTCGCAGTCGTCCAAATCCCAGGGACACTGTTTGTCCAAATCCGGACTGTATTTCCCGGACGCCTTCCGCCAGAGGCCAGCAAATTTCCCTGGCGCGAGAACGCCAGCGCCGTCACGCCGTTGGTATGCCACGACAGCGTCCCCGCCAGGGTTCCCCGCAGCGTCCCGTTTGTGGACCAGAACGTGATGTTTTGTTCGATGGAATCGCCGCCGGCGGCCAGCGTCAAACCATCCGGCGACCACGCCAGCGCCATCACGCCGTTTGTCGTCGCGGGAATTGTGTTGAGCAACGCGCCGTTGCTTATCTGCCAGATTTTGATGGTGGGATCCAACGGACCTCCGCCCGAGGCCAGCCTCGCGCTGTCAGGTGAAAACGCCAGACTGCTGACATAATTCGTGTTTGCGGCCAGTGTTTGCACGAGCGAGCAGTCGCTCGTCCTGCGAATCTGGATAATTCTACTGCCGCCGGCGCTGGCACAAAGCGTCCCATCGGGAGAGACGACCACGTTGCCGATGAAATAATTCTGGCCGCCCAGCGTGCCAACGGCGGACCCGTCGGCAGCCGACCAGAGGCGGACCGTGCCGTCGTCGCTCGCCGAAATCACGAGCGTGCCGTCGGTCGAGAAAACCGTCGCAGTCACCGGGAGCGCATGCGCTGGGATTGTCACCAGGCAGTTGCCGCCCGCCCGGTTCCAAATTTTGACGGTTCCATCAACGCTGCCGGAGACAATTTTCTGTCCATTGGGGCTGAAGGCGACGGAGGAAACGCCGTTTGTGTGTCCGCTCAATGTTTGCAGACATGCCCAGTTGGTCGTTGACCAGATCTTGATGGTTTGATCCAGGCTTGCTGAAGCCAGCAATGAACCGTCCGGCGCGAAGGCCACCGCCGTGACATTGGTCGTGTGCGCGTTGGCGTTGGTTGTGGACGACCACAGTTGGGTCCAGGATGAGTTGGTGCTAAAGACGCAAATCGTGCTGTCTTCGCATCCGGACGCCATCAGGCCGCGCGAGGAAAAGGCAACGCTTGTCACCGCCGACGCTCTGACCGAGGTGTTGTAAGCCGGGCAACCAGCCAGAAAGGACCAGCTTGAGACCGAGGTAACCAGATTGCTGCCCGCAGCCCCGCCGCAAGCGAGCTTGGCGCCGTCGGTCGAGAAAGCCAGAGCGGTGACCTTGCCGTAGCGATTGGTGCTCATGTGCACGAGGCCGACGCTGGCACTGGTCCACGCGCTCTGCGACCCGCTCGACGCCTGCCAGAGACAAGTCAGGCCATGACCAGGGACGCTGCTGCCGAGGCCACCACCGTAGTAAGTGCCGGCGGCGATTCTCGTGCCATCCGGCGACCAGGCAATGGCGGTGGCGGGATAGGGCTGGGTGTTCAGTGTCCGCAAAAGGGCCCCGTTCGTGGACCACAATTTGAGAGTGCCGTCCTCGCTCGATGACGCAATCATGCTGCCATCGGGCGAGCAGGCCACGCCGGAGATTCTGGCCGCGTGCCCGCCCTGCATCCACTGCGGCGCCGGGAAGGCTTCCACGGCGGCGGGAAGAAAGGCCAGCCCCAGGCTGGCGGCACAGAGCATCTTTTGCACCCGGTTGGAAAGGAAGAGGTTCAGTTTCATAAAGGGTCGGAATTGAGTTGCGAACGCATCGTGACGCTGGCCACTTGATTAGGTAATCTGGTTGACAATAGTGCCTTCCCGAGGAGTCGTGCGTATGCCGCTGATCTGACTGCTCTTCGATGGGCTGGCCGCGTAGTTCACCACATTCGGCGCAATCTGCTCGCCGATGACTTGGATCTTTCTAAGGTCCCATTCTCCCAGGCCCACCTGCCAGAGGTAATTCAAGCAGGCCGGGAATGGCATGTTGTAGCCATCCTGCGTGTGGTTGAGCACGACGTAGTTGTTCGATCCCATCAGTTCCAGCGCAACGCGGTCGGCTGCCAGCCAATTCAAAGAAGCCACGGCAAGTTGCTGGGGATTGGAAATGCCACTGCCGCTAACCGGACCATCCCCCTCCATTCCCTGGTATCCGTCAATGACGGCCAGGTGCGGGCGAATACCATACACGCACATCAGCCGAAACACGTTGTCGTTGAGACACTGGTAATCACTGCCGCCGGACCCGCCGGCGCCGTGCATGTTGGATTTATTGCTGCCTATCGCCCCGCCCTGCCCCTGACTGCTGCCGATGTCAATCACGGGCGCGCTCATGGCGATGTTCTTCGAGGCCAGCGTCACCACGACTGTGTTGTGCGTCTTCATGGGCGTCGCCGAAATGATGAAATCGTTCTGGTTGAAATACAACTTGCTGACCCGGATCGTCGTCTTGGTGGTGTTCGAAATTGCGCCATATTGCCAAATGTCGGCATTGGCAAACCCCTCCTGATTGAGGTCCATTAACTTGACGGGATACTTCTTGGTGAGGCCCCAATATCCGAAGGCATCATATCCATTCGCGATGGGGCCTTGGGCCGACGATTCCGCCACGACCACGTCGCGCTTGCCGATGGACTTCAAGAACTCCAGAATCCCGTCCACGTGCTCCACGCGGGTGCATGCGTAGGCGTTCGTATACCACACGAAATTGGGCTTGATGACCACCCGCCTGTTCCCGATGGCCGCGGCGATCTGATTCTTGAACAATTGCATCGCCCGGAATGCATTGTCCGCTCGATCCGCTCCCTTGGTGATGCCGACCGTCGCTGTGATGGTGGTCGAGTCGTAGGCCGCCTTTGCAACCCCGCCGAAGGTGGCGGCGCGCAAACCTGCGGCGATGCCGACGCCGGTGACGATGGATTTGCCGAGGAAATCCCTGCGAGTAGTGCGAGTTGAATTCATAAAAAAAGCAATGGCAACTGTCGTTTTTTATTCGCGTCTGGTAAATCACCAGGCGAGTCGTTTCAAACAAAAGCCTTTGTATCAGCAAAGGAAGTATAAAAGATAATTCCGAGGCTGGCTTGTCATTTTTTGTCTTTTTCAGTGTGTCTTTTGGCATTTCGATTTCGAGGTGGCACCGGCTTCCGGCTGGTTGTTTCGGGCGTTGGGCCTGAAACTCGGACACTGGAAATATCCGCCGCGTTTCAGAAGTGCACTGCCGCCCAAACCCGGTGTGACGCCGGATTGAACTGGCTCAAAACCGGTTCCACCCTTCCTGAAAACACGGCCAATCCTCCGCGCGTCAATCAATTCAAACGCAGTCGAAAATATTTTGCGGGGTTCGTCGCGGAAAGGCCCAGTTGATTCAGTCCGTTTGTGGCTTGGGGCGAGTTGGTAACATCCACCCAGGTTGCCTGGCCGCCCAGGAAATCCGATGTCTGCAATTTGAATCCCGTGGACGGCGCCGGCCATGAAACACAGAGATTGTTTCCGTCGGCGCGAGCAGCCAATTTCCGAATCGAGACCGCGCCAGCGACAAGCACTGGAAACGAGCACACGTTCGGCTGGCCGACCGTGAACAGCGTTTGATATGCCGGACCGCCAAAACAGAGGTTGTTGATTTGGTGGCCCATCAAAATTTTTCCGATTAGGTGTCCGTCGGGCGCAAAAATTTCCACGCCGGCTCCGGAGGTGGACCATATCCGCCCGTCCACGTCGCAGCGGAATCCGTCGGCAAAGCCGCTGCTGACGGTGCAATTGGTTCTGCCGCCGGTCACTGTATTGCTGCCGGTAACGTTGTAAACCATGATGGTTCCCTTGTTCCAGTAGGTGCCGTCGTCGGCCACATACAATTTGGTTTCATCCGCCGAAAGACAGATGCCGTTGGGCCTCTGAAGACCATTGGTAATCACCGGCACCACCGTCGCATTGCCGTTGGTTTCGTAAAAGCGATACACATAATAACCCGGTTGATACTGCCCGCCAGGAGAAGCGCCGCTGTCGGATCCCGTATCGGTGAACCAGATGGAACCGTCCGACTTGACGCAGACGTCGTTGGGCGAAATAAATTTCAGGTTGTTGTAATTTGTCACCAGCGTAACGACCGTGCCGGTGAATGTCCCCATCACCA
>JBEKRA010000094.1:0-7436 GCA_049519195.1 Verrucomicrobiota bacterium | reverse complement strand
GCCAGGGCATACCGGACCGCGCGGATCAGCGGTTTCCCCCCGATCTGTCCCTTGATGAGGTAGTCCTGCGCGCCGTCCCGCACGGCGGCGATGGCCAGGTCCTGATCATCGTTTCCAGTCAGCACTATCACCGGGATGCCCGGCGCCGCCTGACGCAGCGTGCGAAACGTCGCCATTCCCTGGCTGTCCGGCAGGCCGAGGTCCAGTATGACGAGATCAATGCCCTTGCGTTCCAGCCGGGTGAGCGCCTCGGAAAGCTGCCCCACCGGCTCGATTTGGAAATTCATCGGCCCGGCTTGCTTCAGCGCCTCGTTGACAAACCTGATGTCAACATGATTGTCTTCAACGATGAGGATGCGCAGCTTCTGGCTCATGTCACATGGCGGTTCGATTTAACCTGAATTCCGCGGTTGACCCGGCCAAAACAATCGTCCGCGGTTGAGCTGTGTTTTTCTTTTGAATGGGTCCGGCGTTCACGGTTCATCCTCGTTTCGGAAATACTTCTTCAAGCAATCAGGACACAGGCTGTGTGTGAAGGTGGCTTCGGAATGTCCGGTGATGTAGCTTTCCACCTGGCTCCAATAACCCTTGTCGTCACGGATTTTTTTGCAGCCGGCGCAGATGGGCAGCAAACCGCTCAAGGTCTTCACCTGGGCCAGTGCCTCGCGCAGTTCTGAAACGAGCCGCTCGCGCTCCAGGGCATACCTGATCGCGCGGACAAGCAGATCCCCGCCGATCCGCCCCTTGACGAGGTAATCCTGCGCGCCATCCCGCACGGCGTTGGTGGCCAGCTCCTGATCATCGTTTCCGGACAGCACGATCACCGGGATGCCCGGCGCCGCCTGCCGCAGCGCGTGAAACGTTGACAGTCCCTGGCTGTCCGGCAGGCCGAGGTCCAGCAGAACCAGGCCAATGCCCTTGCGTTCCAGCCGGGCGAGCGCCCCGGAAAGCCGCTCCGCCGACTCGACCTGAAAATTCAGCGGCCCGGCCTGCGGCAGCATCTCGCGGATGAGGTCGGCGTCGGCCGGATTGTCTTCAACGATGAGGATGCGCAGCCCTTCGCTCATGGTTCGGCTCCGTGGTTGGCCGCATTACGCGGCAGTTCGACGATGGTCAGCCAGAAATTCTCGATGGCCTGCACCACCTTGACGAAATGGCCCAGTTCAATCGGCTTGGTGACGTAACAATTGGCGTGCAGGTTGTAGGTCTTGATCATGTCCTCCTCGAAATTGAAGGTGGTCAGGATCACCACCGGAATGAGCTTCAAATCTTCGTCGGCCTTCATTTCGGCGAGAACTTCCCGGCCGTTCTTCCTCGGCAGGTTCAGGTCCAGCAGCACCAGGCCGGGACGCGGAGCGCCGGCATATTTGCCCTCGCGCCGGAGGAAGGCCATGGCCTCCTCGCCATCGCACACCACGTGCAGGTTGTTGCGCAACTTGCCGGTTTCCAGGGCCTCGCGGGTCAGATCCACGTCGCCAGGATTGTCCTCGACGAGCAGAATTTCAATGGAGTTCATAATGGCTGTTCCATATTTATCCCGCCAATATGCCAAATTCGCAAAGAAATTCTTTTCTCCTGGCGGTCTTTGCGCCTTTGCGAGAGATCATGCACGCGCTCCATTATTTTGGAATTGTAAAGAAAAACGTCGTGCCCTTTCCGGGTTCGGACTCGAACCAGATTTTGCCGCCGTGGCGCTCCACGATGCGCTTGCACACCGCCAGGCCGATGCCGGTGCCGGGATATTCCTCCCGCGTGTGCAGGCGCTGGAAGATCATGAAGACCCGCTCCGCGTGTCGCGGCTCGATGCCGATGCCGTTGTCCTTGACGGCGAAGACCCACTCGCGGTCCTTGTCCTGCGCGGACACGTGAATGCTTGGGGTGTCTGCGCGCCGGAACTTGATGGCGTTGGCGATAAGGTTCTGGAACAGCAGAACGAGCTGCGAAGCGTCGGCGCGCACGGTCGGCAGGTCGGCGTTGGTGACAATGGCCCCGCTTTCCGCAATCGTGGCGATCAGGTTTCGCATCGCTCCGCCCAGGGCTGCGCGCGAGTCGGTGGGTTCGAATGGCTGGCCCCGTGTGCCGACGCGCGCATAGGCCAGAAGATCGTTGATGAGGGACTGCATGCGGGTGGCGCCGTCCACCGCGTAGCGGACATATTTTTGGGTCTTCTCATCGAGCCGGCCCTCTAATCGTTTCGCCAGAAGCTGCGTGTAGCTGGAAACCATCCGCAGCGGTTCCTGCAAATCATGCGAGGCGACGTAGGCGAACTGCTCCAGTTCCTTGTTCGAGCGTTCCAGGTCGGCCAGGGTGTGTTGAAGTTTCTCCTCCGCCAGTTTCTGCTCGGTGATGTCCTCCTTGACCGCGATAAAATGGGCAATTTTGCCGGAGTCGTCCGTGATGGATGAAATGGAAGCCGCCTCCCAGAAAAGCTCGCCGTTTTTTTTGCGGTTGTGAAATTCACCACGCCATTCCGCGCCGGATAGGATTGTCTGCCACATGCGCTGGTATCCATCGGCCGGCATTTCCCCCGATTTCAAAATGCGCGGATTTTTTCCGATGACTTCCTCGGACGAATAACCCGTCACCGCCGTGAACTTGGGGTTGACATATTCGATGTTGCCTGCCGCGTCGGTTATGACGATGGAGGCCGGGCTGTGCTCGACGGCGCTGGACAACTGGCGCAACCGCGTCTCCGCCTGTTTATGCACGGCGATTTCCCACGCGACATCGGCCATGAATGTGACGACCTCGACGTCTTCTTCGGTGTAGTCCCGCAATTTGTTGCCCACGCCGAGCACGGCCACGACGCGGTCCTTCCGGAAAATCGGCACGACCAGCTCGCGCACCACCGGCGTGTGGCCCGGCGGCAGTCCCTTCCGGCGCGGCAGCGCGGCATAATTATTATGAATCAGCGCCCGCCGCTCGCGGATGCAATCCGCCCACACGCCAGCCTGGTCCAGATCGTAATGCATGCCTTTGCCCTCGGCCTTGCAGAATTCCCGGACCGTGCGGGTGGACCATGCCATCAATGAAAGCGTTTTCTGGTCGGCCCCGACAAAATGATAAAACCCGACGGGGCTGTCCACCAGCAGCCCGACTTCGTCCAGTGTTTTCTGGAGCAATTCATCCAGCGAATGGTCCGTGGCGAACTGCAGCAATCTCAAACGCGCCCGCATGATTTCCTCGGTTCGCTTGCGCTCGGTGATGTCGGTGTGTGTGCCCAACATGCGACGCGGACGGCCTTGGGCATCGTATTCCACCACCTTGCCGAGGGAGAGAATCCACCGCCAGTCGCCGTGTTTGGTCTTGAGACGGTATTCCATGCGATATTCCGTGCGTGTCCCCTTCGCGCATTCGCCCAGGGTGCGGGCGGCCATCTCCAGGTCGCCGGGATGCACCATTTGCCGCCACTGGTCGGCGTTGAATTCCATCTCGCCGGGTTCGTAGCCAAGCATCCGTGCGTATTCCGGGCTTGCCACCGCCGCCCCGGTTTGCAGGTTCAAGTCATAGACGCCTTGATTCGTTCCCGCCAGCGCCAGATGGAGCCGCTCTTCATTTTCCTTCAGCGCCGCCTCCGCCAGCTTTTGCCTGGTGATGTCGCGGCCAATGGCTGAAACACCCACAATCGTTCCGGCCGCATCTTTGACCGGCGACAGGCTCAAGGATACTTGAATGCGTTCGCCGTTCTTGCGAAGACGCCAGGTTTCGTAGTGTTTGACGGCTTCGCCGCGCTTGATCTTTCCGGCGAGCCGTGGAAATTCGTCCGGCTGTCCGGGCGGGATGAGCATGGTGATTGATTTGCCGACAACTTCCGCCGCGCTGTAGCCATAAATGCGTTCCGCGCCCGCGTTCCAGCTCGTAATGATGCCATCGAGGTTTTTGCCGATGATGGCATCCTCGGAGGATTCGACGATGGCGCCCAGCCGGGCGCGTTCCGCTTCAGCCGCATACCTTTCCCGGTAATACCGGACGCGCTGCTGCCGCCAGATCAGCCCCACAACGGCCCCCGAAGCGAGGATCAGAACGCCGAGCGTGAAGATCATCTGCCAGAGCCGCTCCCGCAGCGGCGCGAACACCTCCGCGACATCCTCGCGCGCCACCAAGAACCACGGCGAGCCGGGAACTGCGCGCACGTCGGCAATCACCGGTTCACCGCGATAATCCAGGCCATTCACGATGCCTTCCTGTCCCAAGACGGCTTTTACGGCGATCGCATTGGTGTTCGCAAGGGGAATACGCAGGTTGAGGATGGTGTTGGTTGCAAACTTCAACTCGTTCAGGAACAGCACATCGTTGCCGTCCCGGCGGACGAGCAGCGTCTCGGCCGTCCGGCTGGGCGTGGGCCAGCGCTGGATGAACGGATAGAGTGAGGTTTCGGGATTAATCCGCAGGGCCAGAACTCCCAGCGGGCGGTTCGTGTCCGACCCGTCAAAAATGGGAACCAGAATCTCCAATTGAACGGGAAGGCCGGGGACATCCCGATGAAAATCCAGGAATGTCACCCGGCCCGAACGCAGAACCGCAGTGATGTCGTTTGTCAGATGAGCGGGCAACGGCTCCGGCTGGTCGGGAACAGCCAGCCGTTCAGCGCCCTGAACATCGAGCAGATAGACACGGGCATACTCGTAGGAGGCCTGAAACTTGGCGAGCCATGATTGCAACTGCCGTTGCGCGTCCGCGTCCGCCGGTTGCCCGAGGAAGCGGCGCACCAGTCCGGAGAACATGGAGTTGTTGTAGAAGTTGTTGGCGTCTTCCAACCGCTCCTTACGATACTGCACCAGTTCATCCACCTTCAAATTCGCAACGGCGGCAAGCTTGAGTTCCGCCTCGTCGCGGAATTGCCGCTCGTAGTGCCGGTAGTAGAAGACGCCGCCCATGACAATTCCCAATGACATGACGGCGAAGGCCAGCATGAGGCCCCGCTCGGCGCGGCGTTCGGCTGGATGGGACGAGTTCATGTCGGCGGTTTGTTTTCGTCGGTGGCGGCCCTTGATTGCCCTGCGGCAATCTTGCCGTGTCATCAGTTCACGCGCCACCCATCATGAACCCGGCACTTTTTCAGAATGCAATATAATCTACGCATTCATTTTGAGATTTGGCAAATAAAATCCGATTCATTTACCGGCCGGCGTTTGGAAATCACGGGGGCCTGGGAGCGCCGGCGTCCCGCCGGCGTGTCTTGAAGCGGAGCCTTTCCCTGCCACCCGCCGCCGCCATGGAATTCCCCCTGCCGTTTCAAGCATGAGTCCCCTACTGCAACCGCGTGTCGGCTTCGAGCAGCGCCTTCAAATTTCCCCAGTGCGCCTCGTTCATATCGTTGAAGGCGTTCAGATAAACCGCCACGGTCTCCGGCGGATATTTCGCGAGCAGGACTTCAATCGCGGATTTCAATTTCGCGTCGTCCATTTCCCTGGGCAAATCGTCCACCACGCCTTTTTCGTTTTTAATTCCCAGCGCGTTCAGGAAATCCACCAGCATCGCCTCGTGTTTTTTGACGAGCCAGGCGCGGATGAGTCCGCCGGCGGCGGCTTCCAGCGCCGGGCGCGCCAGGCTGGCAATCATCTCGGCGTGCTGCTGGGGCCGCGGCTGGCGTTCCAGAAAGACCGGGCGCACGTGCCGAGCCTGCGCGACGGCGGCCAGCGTGGCCTTATAGACCGGCTTTTCCGATTCGTGGGTGAAGGCGACAATTTCAGCCGCCAGGGCCGGCGACATGAATCCGAATAGTTCGTGGGAGGTGAGCATTGGGGAAATTATTTTGAATTTCTGAAGTTACTTAAAAAAGCAGAAACGAGGCAAACGACACCAGAACATGCGGCAAAAAACATTGCCAAACCCATTATCCCATACAGCAGTTTTGGCCTTAGAGCCCTAGACTCCTCATACCAAATCAAACTTGCAATGATAAGATATGCGATAGAGAAAAAAGAAGCCGAATATCCAGCCCATTGAGATGTTTTACTTGGTTTCATTAAATTTTTCCTTCGTTTGTTTGTCTATTAAACGAAATTTCATCAGATTATCGCGAGCGAGATTTTATTCTTCCTAGCCAGCGATTCGCAAGCCTCGCGTTCGAGCAAAAGCGTCTTGCCGGATTCGAGCGCGAGCACCGCAACGCCGCTCTTCGCGCAAACTTCCAGCGTCTGCAAGCCGATGCAGGGGATGTCGAAGCGCATGTCGTGGTCCAGCTTGGCGACCTTGACAGCGACCGCGCCGCCATCCTTGCCCGCCAGTTCGCCGCCGCGCGCGAGGCATTTGTCCGTGCCCTCGAACGCCTCGACCGCCAGCACCGCGCCGTTTTTCACCACGACGGTCTGGCCGATTTCCAGGCGTGAAATTTCCCGCGCGATGCGGAAGCCGAATTCCACGTCCGCCTTTTGTTCGCCGGAAAGTTTCGGTCCAAGCTGGAAATCTTTTCCTGGCATGAGCGGCGCGAGCCACGGCGTCGCCTCGACGAGTTCCACGCCGTCTTTTTTCAATTCGCCGGCAATCGCGCCGAAAATCGTGTGGGCGTTTTTTTCCTTGAGCCGGAGCAGGAGCGCCACGGTTCGCAAATCGGGCCGGAGGTCGTAGAGATTTTTCGGCGCAATCTGGCCGACCATGACGCATTGCGTGACGCCGCGGTCGGTGAAGGCGGCAATCATTTTGGAAAGCTGGCCGACCTTGAGCCAGACGATGTCGTCCACGAGCGGCGCGAGCGCGGGGTCGGTCTCGTTTTCAAACGCGACGGCCACAAGCTTCTTCACGCCGGCGGCGCGCGCGTGCCGGGCGAATTCCAGCGGCAGCGTGCGGTTGCCGGCGATGAGGCCGAGGGATGCGGGCGCGGTGTTCATCTCGCGCAACAAGTGTCGCGCGACCAGTGACAAGTGACAAGCGGCAAGTGAAACATGATGCGTGGCGGGCGCGTCTTGACGCTGCCGCCGATTGCGAACCTGCCGGAGCGCGGCTGTGTGCGGAGTGCCAGCCGCAGCAGTTGAACCTAAATTTCGCAGTTTGAATTGCCGCAAAAAGGCGCAAAAGACACAAAAAAAAAGCGTTTGCAGGGCACTGGCCGCGCGGCGGGTTTTCCCCCGGCGGGTGAAGGCAAGTTGTCTTTCAAAAACGTGAAAGCAAGAGTCATTATGCGCCTTTTGTGCGTTTTTGCGGCCAGTTAATTGCCGCTTTCAGGTTGAAATGTCGCCCGCCGATTGCCTGGTTGGGCGGCCTTGTCATCTTTTTGTGATTCCAGTTGCGGGAAAATATTGACACCGGAAAAATTGCAGGCATCCTCGTTCGATGTCATCGTCTTTTGACTCCATTTACAGGAAAATGGCCTTGTCCCGCGACGCGGGTGGCGCGGAACATATGCGCGAGGCGAATTTTGATCCCGCCCGGCACGTTTCGCCCGTCATCGCGAATGAATTGACCAACATCCTCACCGTCATCCAGGGCAGCGCCGA
>JBEKRA010000093.1:0-7442 GCA_049519195.1 Verrucomicrobiota bacterium | reverse complement strand
GCTTTGGTGTGAACGGTCGTGTCCCGGATTACAGGCCCGTCATCGGGTTCGATTTCCGCTACTAAAACAACGAAAAAGAAATTGTCCTGCAACGCGTCGGGCGGGCGCAACCCGCGACCGGCATAATTGCAGTCCATGCATATGCGACAGCCGGAACAAGCAGTTATTCGGGCTGTTTTTCTAGAAACCTCCTGTCCGCGCTCCTAATCGCCCGCAACCAATTTATATTCGTTCGCAGTGAGAATTTTCCATTTGCCCGGCGGCAAATCGCCGAGCCGGAAATTTCCAATCCGCACGCGCACCAGCCGCAGCGTCGGATGCCCGATGGCTGCCGTCATCCGCCGCACCTGGCGGTTTTTGCCTTCGACCAGTTCCAGTCCAATCCAGCAATCAGGAACATTTTTGCGGAATCGGATCGGCGGGTTGCGCGACGGGATTTTGGTGGGGCGAGTGTCCCCGCGAGCCGTCTCTTGCGAACTGTGTCCCGGCTCGTCAGTAGCCTCGCCCCACCGGATTTCTGGCTGCGGTTCCAGAATCCACGCGCGGCAGGGCAGGGTAATTCGGCCTTGAATCAAGACGCCCTTTTCCAATTTCTTCAAACTTTCAGTCGTCGGGATTTTTTCGACCTGCGCCCAATACTCGCGTTCATGGGCGTTGCGCGGGTGGAGTAGTTTTGCGTTCCATTCCGGTTCATCGCTCAAGAGCAGCAAGCCCTCGGAATCCGCGTCGAGCCGGCCAATCGGCCAGACATTTTTCGGGAAGCCAAATTCCGCCAGTGTGCGGTTGGGCGGGCCGCCCGCCTGCGCTGTGCTCCGGCGCGGCAGGTCGCCGGTGAATTGCGACAGCACACCGAACGGTTTGTGGAATGCAATGAGCATCGTCGGGGAATGTTAAGCCGCAAAAAGGCGCAAAAGACACAAAGAAATATTTTTGTTTTGTGCTTTTTGTGCTTTTTGGCGGCTGATTTTTTCGTGTGTTTCGTGTGTTTCGCGGTTAAAATTTGCGCGTGATCCGCAACATCATTTTTGACTGGTCGGGCACGCTGGTGGACGATTTGCCCGCCGTCTTGAAGGCGTCCAACTTCGTCCTCGCGCAATCCGGGAAGCCGGAAATGTCGCTCGACGAGTTCCGCGCGGAATTTTCCCTGCCGTTCACGAATTTTTACAACCGCCATACGCCGGATGTCCCGATGGAAAAACTGGAGGCATGGTTTCACGCCGAGTTCAGGCGGTCGCAGGATTCCGTCTGCGAACTGCCGCACGCGCGGGAGTTTCTGGAATTCTGCCGGGCGAAAAAATTCCGCACGTTCCTCTTGAGCACCGTCCACGCGGACTATTTCAGGGTGCAATGCGCCGTGACCGGCTTCGATGCCTTTCTCGACACGTCCTACACCGGTGTCTGGGACAAGCGGGAAAAAATCCACGAAATTCTCGCCGAAAACCATCTCAAGCCGGACGAGACGCTGTTCATCGGCGACATGGAACACGACATCGAGACGGCCAGGCACGGCGGCATTCATTCGTGCGCCGTGCTGACCGGCTACAACACGCTGGATCAGTTGCGCGCCGCGCAGCCGGATTTGATCGTCGAGCATCTTGGCGAATTGAAGCGCGTGCTGCTGAAGAGTCATTGCCACCTCAAACCCGTCGAACCTGCGGGTGATGTCGAACCGCCGCTGGCGACGGTCGGCGCGCTGATTTTCAACGGCGCGGGCGAAGTGCTGATGATCCGCACGCACAAATGGTCGGGGCTATGGGGCATTCCCGGCGGCAAAATCAAATGGGGCGAAACCTCCGAGGCCGCGCTCCGGCGCGAGATTCTGGAAGAAACCGGATTGAAAGTTTCCGGCATCAATTTTGTGCTCGTGCAGGATTGCATCCACTCGAAGGAATTTTACCGGGACGCGCATTTCGTGCTGCTGAACTACACCTGCCGCTGCGCCGGAAAGCCGAAGGTGGTTTTGAACGATGAAGGCCGCGAGTTCCGCTGGCTCAAAATCAACGACGCGAAGAAATTGAAGCTGAACAAGCCGACGAGAGTTTTGATCAACGCGGTTTCCAAATCAAAAATCGTTAATCGTAAATCGTAAATGTCTCGAATCTCCATCGTTGACCTCGAAGTGTTTTACCGCGTCGGCGTGCCGGAAGCGGAACGCGCCCAGCCGCAGCGTTTGTTGCTGACGGTGGAGATGGAATCCGATTTTTCAAAGGCGGCCAAAACAGATTCCATTGCTGACACGATTGATTATTTCGCTGTGTCGCAACTGCTGTTGAAATTCGGCGACGGCAAAAGCTGGAAGTTGATTGAGAAACTCGCCGCCGACATTGCGGACGCGATTTTGTCAGAATTCAAGCCGCAAAGCGTCACCGTCGAGGTGAAAAAATTCGCGATTCCGCAGGCGCGGCACGTTTCGGTTAAGCTCACCCGGAAATTGTTGCAGCCGAGGTCACGAGGCTCTGATTAATTTTGTTTTGAATGGAGCCTCCTCATGTCGGCTGCTACGGGGAAGAAAAATTCTGTCCATCCATCGTTTTCAATTTCCAGCCGGTTTTATTCACGACAATTTTCACCGCGCCGGCTGTGCGCGTGTAAATCACCGGGATTCCGTTTTGCCCCAGCCGTTCGCGCAAAGCGCGGCCCGCCCGCCGCGTCGCGGGAAATTCGGAATCCGCAATCACGATCACCTTCGGCTGAATCGCGTCAATCAGCGCGTCGCAAAGCGGTTCGCCTTCGTTCGGCAGACCGGCGACGACGATGTCCGCGCGCAAATCGTTCGTCCGCGCGAGCAGGGCGTTCTGGCCGGCGCGGCTCAAATCCGACAACAGCAATATCCTCGCGCCGTGAAAATTGCCGAGCAAGACCAGCGCGCTGTCATCGGCCTGGGGAAAACCATTTGTCGCGCCGGGATGCAAAACCCGCCAGCAACCAACGGTGTCGCCGCAATTGAAAATTTTGTGGCGCGACAGCGCGTCTGAATTTTTGGTGGGGCGGGCGTCCCCGCGAGCCGGTCCTTGCGGACGGCCACCGTTGGAATTCGGCTCGTCAGGAGCCTCGCCCCACCGGCTTGATTTGCCGGCCGGCGGCTTTTCAAATTCAGAAACGGCGTCGCGGTAGGCCGTCGAACGGAATTTCGCGTTGCTGGTCCACAATTCGCCGATGCCGAAAAGTTCGTCTAGCGATTTCGCGCCGCCGCAGTCGCGCGCGTCGCCGTGCGTTAGCACGAGCCGCGGGATTTTGTTCACGCCATGCGCGCGGAGAAACGGTTTGAGCGTGAATTCGACGCTGTTTTCATCGCCGCAATTCACGAGCCAGTCGTTCTTTTGCCCGGCGGCGTCCACGAAAACCGCGTGGCCGCCATTGAGCGGCAGCACGGTCAAATCTGTTTCGCCGCGCGACTGTCCCCAGCGCCAGCAATAGGTTGCGCCAATCAAAATCAAAATCGCCGCACTCCAGATCCGCCGCCGCGGAGCGAACAGCCAGCCGCTCAATCCGCCGACAATCACGGCGTAATAAATCCCGACTTCCAGCCACGACGGCGCCGGCACATAGAAAAATGCGCCGGGGATTTTTGTGGCCCATCCGCTTACGTCGGTCATCGCCGCCATGAAAAACCACGCGGCGTGGTTGAATAATTCAGTCGCCCACGGCAGCCACGTTCCGCACACGAGCGCGCCGAGATTGCTCATCAGCGCCAGCGTGCCGAGCGGCACGGCGACGATGTTGGCCGGAGTCGAAACCGGGCTGAACAAGTGAAAATACATCGCCGAAAGCGGAATGGAACCGACCCACGCCGCGAGTGAAAGCGCGCAATAACGCGCGAACATCCGCAGCGACGCGTTCAGCGCGCGGCGCCAGCGCGGCAGCAGTTCGTCGGGCAGCAACGGATCGTGCCGCAGCAGCCGGTCGGAAATTTTGTTCAGCGGAGGCAGCATCAACGCGATGACGAGCACGACGAAAAATGAAAGTTGAAAGCTGGCTTCAAAAAGCTGGCGCGGTTCCCAGAGCAAAATGATGAATGCGGCGGCGGCGAGCGAGTTGACCGTGTCGCCGGGCCGTTTCAGCGCCCAGCCGCCGAGGACGACGGTCATCATCACCGAGGCGCGGATGGCGGACGGTTCCCAGCCGGTCGCGGCGGTGTAGAACCAGATGGCCGGGATGGCGATGATGCCGCACCAGGCGCGCGAGACTTGCAGCACGCGCAGCAGCGCGACGAGCATCCCTGAAATCAACGCGATGCGCAGACCGTCAATCGCGAACAGGTGCATCGTGCCGGCGCGCAGAAACGGTTCGCTGATGTCGCCGGTGAACGCCGTGCGCCAGCCCAGCGTCATCGCCCAGAGCAAGCGCAGCGGTTCATCTTCAACCGGCAGACCCAGCGCGAGCGTTTGCTTCGACCAGTTCAAAAACCGGTCGGTCAATGGCGGCTTCAACAAAATTGGCGGACGCAGCCGCCAGTTGTTTGTGGATTCGGTTTTTAGCTGGTAATAAATGCCGCGCGTCTGGAGATAATCGCGGTAATCAAAAAGGCCGTCGGCCAGCGGCGGCGGCGGACGCGCGATGATGCCGGAAATTTCAACCGGCTGTCCGGCGAAATAGTTTTCGGGAAGCGGATTGGGTGTCGTGACAATGATTGAGCCGCAAGCCGGTTGCCAGTTCTCTCCGCGCCGAATTTCTGTGACACGAACCTTGGCGAGCGAATGTTCGGTTTCCTGCCCGTCACGCTCGGCGATTTTCAGGTGCGGCGTTTCAGCCAAAGAGCCACGCATGGTGACGATGGCGGTATCATTGCCAATCAGCGCGTGCAAATCGTCCGGCGAAACAACGTCGGTTCGGCTGGCGAGATTGACCCAGCCTGCGAGCGCGAGCAGCGGCCAGATCAGAAACGGGCGAAATTTTTCGAGGACGAGGACCCGCCTTCGCGTGAATGCTTCGGCGAGGCAGGCGAGGGCGAGGACGAGGAACGAAACAGCAAACAGCGCCGTGAGCGGCGGCTGGAAAACCCCGCCCAACAGCAGCCCGATGGTGTAACAGGAAACGACGGCGACGAGCGGACGTTTCATTTGATTTTACCAGCGTTTTCGACAGCGACCGTAAATCCAGAGTGCAAACAATGCGACTGCGCCACCGCAGGTGTCAACAAACACGTCCGATACCAATGAGGTTCTGTCGGGGACAAAAAGTTGATGAAATTCGTCGGTAGCCGCGAACAGCATGACGATCAGCAGTGCGAGCCTGGCTTCCGCCCAGTTCCATCCGCCTGCGCTGCGCTTCGGCGCGACGGGCGGGCGCGGGGTTTTCCCGCAAGTATGCCGGATCGCGCGCCAGAGCAGCAGCGCGAGCACGGCGTATTCGACAATGTGCGCGCTCTTGCGGAAGAGGTGATGGATGTTCGTGATTTGCTCCGGGTGCATTTGCGGAAACAACCAGTGCAGGAATGGCTCAAACAGTCCAAAAAGCCGCTTCGAATGTTCGTATGAACGCGAATCGGAGGACGCGGAAAAAATCAGCGTCATCAATAGCACAACCGGCAGCCAGAATTTCAAAAAGGCGCGAAACTTGGACACACCGAATGAAAACCGAATGGTGGTTGGGTTTCAAGTTTCAAGTTGCCGGAACTGGAAACGGTGTTGCATCATTTTGTTCGGAGTTCAGCGTTCACGCGGCCTTGGGACCGCCCAAAGGCGGAACTCCAAACTCCAAAATGAGTCACTGCCCTGCAAACTGAAAACTTGAAACTATCCCGCGCATCTGGCACACAGAAGCCTTCTGATGAAGAAAACGACATTGATTTTTGCGGCGCTGATTTTTGCAGCCGCCGCCGGAGCACAGCCGCAGCCGGATTTGATCGCCCGCGTTCATTTCGCCGGCGCGGATCAAATTTCCGCCGACACCAACCATCTTGCTTTCACGAATCTGTTTTGCTCCGCCGATGCGCGGGCGCTGGAAAGCCAGACGCTCGACAAGCTTTCGCGCGCGCCGGGCGTGTGGTTCAAATCAGAAATCGCCGCCGGCGCGGGCGACGGCGCGGCGCAACTGCGTCCGCTGCTGGACGATTTGCTCAAGTCGGAATGGATTTTTGAAATGCGCGACGCGACGAACGGCTCGCCGGAATACGCGCTGGCGATCCGGTTGAACGACGAGCGCGCGCAGCTTTGGAGCAAAAATCTGGCGGCGGTTTTGCAAAGCTGGACGGGCATCGGAATTTCGCAGGACAAATCCGGAATTTGGGAGCTTAAAAAGCGCCAGCCGCCAAATTTGCTCCAGTTCAGCCGCTCCAGTTCTTGGGTCGTGATTGATTGCGGCCAGGATAAATTGTCGCTGCGCGAACAAATTCTGCCGGTTCCAGCCAGATCCCCCGTGGCGGACGCAAATTGGCTGGCCGCTGATTTGAACTGGCCTCGGCTGGCGCGGATTTTTCCGTCGTTGAAGGAGTTTGATTTCCCGAAAATCCAGATGCAGGCCGTCGGGCGCGGCGGCAATTTGCAACTGGCCGGCAAACTCGCGCTCGCGCAGCCGCTGCGGCCGCTCGAAAATTGGCGTCTGCCGGCGTCCCTCATCTGCCAGCCGCTCATCAGTTTCACCGCCGCGCGCGGCGTCGCGCCGTGGCTGGCAAAGCAGCCCTGGACGCGGCCACTTGAAATCCAGCCGCAGCCGGCCCAGCTTTTCATCTGGGCGCTGGCGCGGATTCCATTCCAGACTTTTGCCGCCGAGCCGGTGCCGGACGCAAAGGCCGCGCTCGACCAACTGGAGCGGCAGTTGCCCGCGGACGCCAACTGGCGGGGACAATTCATCAGCCCGTTCAACATGGTGATGACGAACAATGAACTTTCCTGGCGCGGCTTGCCGTTCATTACTCCGTTCGTGCAGGCCGTGCGCGAACCGGAGGGTGATTTTTTGTTCGGGGGTTTTTTCACAAATCCTTCCAAATCCAAGCCGTTGCCGCCGGAACTACTCGCGCAGTTGAGCCGTCCGAATCTCGTTTATTACCACTGGGAAAACACCGCCGAGCGCCTGAACGAATTGCCGCAAATGAGCCAGCTTATGCTCATGCTCACGCGGCACCGGCAGATTGACGTGCGATCCGCCGCCGGCAAGTGGCTCAACCACGCCACCCCGGCGCTCGGCGCAGCCGTCACCGAGGCCACGCAGACCGCGCCAAATGAACTGGCCTTCAAACGCACTGCGCCAAGCGGGCTGACGGCGATTGAACTGCTCGCCTTCACCGACTGGCTCGAAGGGCCGCAATTTCCAGCCTTCGATTTGCGCATGCCGCCGCCGCGCATCCGGCCGGGGCAACCGGTCAAGGTGCTCTCGATGCCGCCCGCACCTGCGCCTACAGCTAAACCACTCCCGAATGTTGATGTTACCAATGAAATTAGGCGTCAACATTGACCACGTCGCGACGATTCGCGAGGCGCGTTTTCGCGGACGCGGATTCGGCG
>JBEKRA010000092.1:0-7480 GCA_049519195.1 Verrucomicrobiota bacterium | reverse complement strand
CGTGGTGAAACCAGCCTGCTAAAACTTCGCGCTTCATGCTATGACTCAACGACGCTGGCTGCACATCATTCCCGTGGCGCTGATCATGTATACCATCTCTTACATTGACCGCACCAACGTCTCGCTCGCGCTCGACCCGAACATTTCGACGATGATGAAGGACCTGCTCATGAACGATCGCATGAAGGGCGAAGCAGCAGGCATTTTCTTCTTTGGCTATCTCCTGCTGCAAATCCCGGGCGGTTATCTGGCGTCGCGCTGGAGCGCGCGGAAACTCATCAGCCTGTGTCTGATTGCCTGGGGCGCGTGCGCCGTCGGGTGCGGCCTGACCCACTCGTTCCGGCAATTTGAGGCGATGCGATTTCTTTTGGGTGTGGCGGAAAGCGCCGTTTTCCCGGCTACGTTGGTCTTGCTGGCCAGTTGGTTTCCCCGTGCTGAACGCGCCCGCGCCAATGCTTATTGGAATCTTTTCCAGCCGCTGGCCGTGGCCGGGTCCGCACCTTTCACCGGCTGGCTGCTGGGCGCGTATGGCTGGCAGCAGATGCTTGTTCTGGAAGGAATCTTGCCGGTCATCTGGCTGCCCCTCTGGTGGTTTTGCATCTGCGATCATCCCCGCGAAGCGAAATGGATTTCAGCCGAAGAGCGGGAACATCTCGAAACCACCCTGCAGCGGGAGCAGATGGAATTGGAGTCTCCGGGCAAAGTTTCACTCGGAACTCGGCTGTTTCAACCGGCGATTTTTGTCATGATTGCCCTCTATTTTTTGCACAACTGCGCCGTTTATGGGTGCATGACATTTTTCACGACGGGGTTGAAAGGCCGGGGCTTCAGCGCGATGCAATACGGACTTCTGTTTGCCGCTCCCTACGCTCTCACTGCCGTAATCATGATTGTGGTTTCGTGGCACTCGGACAAGACGCAGGAGCGGCGCGGGCACGTGGCGGCGGTTTATGCCATGAGCGGCATCAGCCTCATTTTGAGCGTGGTGTTCCGCCAGGATTTCTGGCTGTCGTATGCATTCATGTGTCTGGCCATTCCGGGTCCCTACGCAGGCATGGCTCCATTCTGGGCCATTCCGGGCGAGACACTGCCGCGGAACGCGATGGGTCTGGTCATGGGCACGGTCAACGCCTTCGGCAATCTGGGTGGCTTCGCCGGACCGTATATCATCGGCGCGTTGTCGAAAGAATATCACAGCACGGCGATTGGTTTCACCGTAATCGGAGTCGGAATGTTAGGTTGCACGGCACTGGCTTTTCTGCTGCCAAAAGCGAAGGAACAAATTACCATGACAGGACGCTCTGCGGCGTAGCGAGTGTCGTGTCGGCGCTGTCATGCGACGGCGGCAGGCTCGACGCTAACAAACTGGAACTGATCGTTTATGAAACTTTGCCGGTTTAAAGATAAATCGAACCAAGTCCGCGTGGGATTGGCTGCGGATGACAACACGTTGCTGGACCTGACGCCTGCGGGCGTCACGCAATTGCAACCGTTGCTGGAAAGCGACAACCCGGTCGCGCAACTCAACCAAATCGCGAAGCAAAATCCGCCACGCCTTGCGTTGGCGGAAATTCAATTGTGCGCGCCGGTGGAGCGACAGGAAATCTGGGCGGCGGGCGTTACCTATCTGCGCAGCAAAACGGCGCGCATGGGGGAGTCTGATTTCAGCGCCAACGCCTATGACAAAGTCTACGCGGCGGAGCGGCCCGAACTTTTCTTCAAAGCGTTGGCGGAAAAGGTCGTTGCGCCCGGCGAACCGGTTGGCATTCGCCGCGACGCGAAATGGAACGTCCCGGAGCCGGAACTGGCGTTAGTGCTGAATTCAAAAGGCAAAATAGTCGGCCACACGATTGGCAACGACATGAGCTCGCGCGATATCGAAGGGGAAAACCTGCTCTACCTGCCCCAGGCGAAAATTTACACCGGCTCCTGCGCGCTCGGTCCGTGGATCCAGCTCGGCGCCGGCGAAACCGCCGCGAGGGAATGGAAAATCCGGCTGAACATCCGGCGCGCTGGAAAATCTGTTTTCGCCGGCGAAACCACGGTCGGCCAGATTAAACGCCGATTTGAGGAGCTGGCGGATTTTCTCTTTCGCAGCCAATTATTTCCCCACGGCGCAGTGCTGTTGACGGGCACGGGCATCGTTCCACCCGAAACGTTCACCTTGCAAGCGCGGGACGTGGTGGATATTGAAATCACCGGAATCGGTTTGCTCCGCAATCCGGTTATGGTAGTTTGACGCGCCATGAATCTGCACGGACAGAATTTTATCGGCGGCCAACTCCGACACGGCACAGGAAAGACAGTCCACGCCGTCAGCCCGCTGGACAGCATGCCTTTGCCGGCCGAATTCCACCAGTCGGGCGAGAATGAAGTGGACGCCGCGATGGAACTGGCCGAGCAGGCCTTCCGGGCGTATCGCGAAACGAACGGCGAACAGCGCGCGGTGTTTCTCGAACGCATCGCCGACGAAATCATGGCGCTGGGCGATGACCTCATCCAACGCGCGCATCAAGAATCCGGCCTGCCCGAAGGGCGGTTGACCGGCGAACGCGCGCGCACCACCGGCCAGCTCAAACTGTTCGCGCAGGTCGTCCGCGAGGGATCGTGGGTGGACGCGCGCATTGACACGGCCATTCCCGACCGCCAGCCGTTGCCCAAACCAGATTTGCGCCGGATGCTGATTCCCATTGGGCCGGTGATTGTGTTCGGGTCGAGCAATTTCCCGCTGGCGTTTTCGGTGGCCGGCGGCGACACGGCATCGGCTTTGGTCACAGGCAATCCGGTGGTGGTCAAGGCCCATAGTGGTCATCCGGGCACGTCGGAACTGGTGGCAACGGCAATTCGACGAGCAGTGACCGCGTGTGGCGTGCCCGCCGGGGTCTTCTCGATGCTCCATGGCGCCGGCAAAGTGATTGGCATGGCGCTAGTGCGGCATCCGTTGTCGCGCGCGGTCGGTTTTACCGGGTCGCGCGAAGCCGGACGCGCCTTGTTCGATGCGGCGGCGGCGCGACCGGAACCAATTCCGGTCTTTGCGGAGATGAGCAGCCTGAACCCGGTTTTCATTCTGCCGGAAGCGATGCGCGGGCAGTCAGCCAAAATAGCCGAAGGCTTGCGGGCGTCGGTGACGCTGGGCGTCGGGCAGTTCTGCACCAAGCCTGGACTGGTTTTTGGATTGCAGGACGCCGAATTCGACCAATTTCAGAAGACACTTGGGCAATTGTTTGAAGCCGCTGCGCCCGCCACAATGCTGCACGGCGGGATTTGCGAGTCGTATCATCAGGGCCTGACCCGCGCCGCGGGCACGAGCGGTGTGAAGGTGCTGGCGCGCGCGAAGGAAAAGCCCGATGCCAAAAAGACGCACGGCGAGCCAGTCATCGTCTGCACCGACGCAAAAAATTTCCGGAAACATCCGGAGCTGGCGGAGGAGGTGTTCGGGCCGTTCGCGGTTTTAATTTCGGCGCAAACGATGACGGAGCTGGAGGAGGTTGCGGAAAACCTGGAAGGCCAGCTCACGGCTACGGTGCATGGCACGTCAAACGATCTTCAACAGGCGAAACGGTTGCTGCAAATTTTGGAACGCAAAGCTGGCCGGCTCATCGTGAATGGGTTCCCGACCGGCGTGGAGGTTTGCCCGGCGATGAATCATGGCGGGCCTTACCCGGCCACGACCGACGTGCGATTCACGTCGGTGGGCACGGCGGCGTTGTATCGCTTTGTCCGCCCGATTTGTTATCAGGATTTCCCGGCGTCAGCGCTGCCGGACGCGTTGAAGGATGAAAATCCGATGAACCTCTGGCGTCTTGTGAATGGGAAACTTGTCAAGGACACCGTGAAGCGCGCTTCCACAAAAGGTTGAACCCGTAGCGAACCTCATGGAAGATCTGTAGCGCCCATCAGGTATCTGTCGCATTCGCGGGCGGCGCCGCGGCCTTCGTTGAACGCCCAGACGACCAGGCTCTGGCCGCGACGGCAGTCGCCGCAGGCGAACACGCCCTTGATGTTCGTCGTGTATTTCTCAAACTCGGCCTTCACATTGGTGCGCAGGTCGCGTTCGAGCTTGAGCACGTCGAGCAACGGTTGTTCCGGGCCGAGAAATCCCATCGCCAACAACACGAGTTGCGCTTGCAAAACTTTTTCCGTGCCGGGCACGTTCTTCGGAATGAACTGGCCTTTCTCGTTCTTCTCCCATTTCATCTGCACGGTGTGGACGGCTTTCACCTGACCGTTTGCATCGCCTTCGAACTTGGTCGCAGTGGTCAGATAAATCCGCGGATCGGCGCCGAATTTCGCCGCCGCCTCTTCCTGGCCGTAGTCCAGGCGGTAAATTTTCGGCCACTCGGGCCATGGATTGTCCGCAGCGCGGTCCTGCGGCGGCTTCGGCAGTATTTCCACCTGCACGAGCGATTTGCAGCCGTGCCGGATGGACGTGCCTACGCAGTCCGTCCCGGTGTCGCCGCCGCCAATGACGGTGACATCCTTGCCTGCGGCGGAAATGAAACCGCCATTTTTTTTGCCGTCGAGAACACTCTTTGTGTTCGCGGTCAGAAATTCCATTGCGAAGTGAACGCCCTTGAGTTCGCGTCCAGGGATCGGCAGATCGCGCGGTTTGGTCGCCCCGGTTGCCAGAATCACGGCGTCGAATTCCTTCAACAATTTTTCCGCCGGATAACTTTTAGTGGCACAGGCATCTTGCCTGTGAGTTGCTTGTTTTTCATCGCACAGGCGGGACGCCTGTGCCACTACACCGCCAACCTCGGTGTTGCAGACAAATTGGACCCCCTCGGCCTCCATTTGCTTGATGCGGCGCAGGACAACTTCCTGCTTGTCGAGCTTCATGTTCGGGATGCCATACACGAGCAAGCCGCCGGGGCGGTCGGCGCGTTCGAAAACGGTGATGGTATGGCCGGCCTTGTTCAGTTGCGCGGCGGCGCAGAGGCCAGCCGGGCCGGACCCGATCACGGCCACTTTTTTGCCGGTGCGTTTTTTCGGAGGGTCGGCGACGACCCAGCCTTCATCCCAGCCGCGGTCAATGATGGCGCATTCGATGTTTTTAATTGTGACGGGCGGATTGTTGATGCCGAGAACGCACGAGCCTTCGCACGGCGCGGGGCAGACGCGGCCGGTGAACTCGGGGAAATTGTTCGTCTTGTGCAGCCGTTCGAGCGCTTCCTTCCAGAGGCCGCGATAAACCAAATCGTTCCATTCGGGAATGAGATTATGAATCGGGCAGCCGCTGGCCATGCCGCTGATGAGCTGGCCGGTATGGCAGAAGGGCGTGCCGCAATCCATGCAGCGCGCGCCCTGCTTCTTCAGGCCGGCCTCCGGCATGTGCAGGTGGAATTCTTTCCAATCCGCGACACGTTCGGCTGGCGGACGGTCCGCCGGGAGTTCGCGGAGATATTCGATAAATCCTGTGGGTTTGCCCATTTAAGTCCTGATTTTAACGCAACGGCGCAAAGGCGCAAAGTCCGCAAAGAAAAATAAATTACCTTCAGGTCTTTTCAGCCTGGCGTCTTTGCATCTTTGCGTCTTTGCGTTGAATTTCATGTGCAAATCATCCGCCGCCGACGCGCGCCACGTCGCGGACGTTTTCCTCGAACGCAGCCATGATGGCCTGGTCGCCTGTCAGACCATGCGACTGCACTTTCTTGAGCGATTGCAGCACGCGGGCGTAATCCTTCGGCATCACCTTCACGAACTTCGGAACCATTTTTTTCCAGTCCTCCAGCACCTTCGCTGCGCGTTCGCTCTTCGTGTAGGCCTGATGGCGCTGGATCAATTTCCAGATCATCTCGATTTCATCGGCGTCCTTCAGTTTTTCCAGGCCGACCATTTCCAGATTGCAATGCGCCGGGAAATCGCCGGCTTCATCCAGCACGTAGGCGACACCACCCGACATGCCCGCCGCAAAATTGCGTCCGGTCCGGCCCAGCACAATCACGCGCCCGCCGGTCATGTATTCGCAACCGTGATCGCCGATGGCCTCGACGACCGCGTTGACGCCGCTGTTACGCACGCCGAACCGTTCGCCGGCCATGCCGCAAATGAACGCTTCGCCGCTCGTGGCGCCGTAGAACGCCACGTTGCCAATGATGATGTTTTCCCCGGCGGCGAATATCGAACCCTTCGAGGGATAGACGATGATTTTGCCGCCGCTCAAGCCCTTGCCCAAATAATCGTTCGCGTCGCCTTCGAGTTCGAGCGTCATGCCTTTGGGCACAAACGCGCCGAGGCTCTGGCCCGCGCTGCCGGTGAACTTGAGATTAATCGTGTCCTCTGGCAGGCCGGTCGGACCCCATTTCTTCGTCACTTCGCTGCCGGTGATGGTGCCGACGACGCGGTTGACGTTGCGAATGGGCAGGTCGGCATGGACGCGCTCGCCGCGTTCGATGGCCGGTTCGCAGATGTCCAGCAATCGCGTTACGTCGAGCGAATTTTCAATGCCGTGGTCCTGGTCAATCTGCCGGTAACGGATGACCTCCGGCCAGACATCCGGTCGTTGCAAAATGCTCGTGAAATCGAGGCCCTTCGCCTTCCAGTGTTCGATGGCCTTGCGCGGGGCGAGCTTGTCCGTGCGTCCGATCATTTCGTTTATGGTTCGGAAGCCGAGCCGGGCCATGATTTCGCGCAATTCCGCGGCGATAAACCGCATGAAGTTGACCACATGGTCCGGGCTGCCGGTGAACAGTTTGCGCAATTCCGGATTCTGTGTTGCCACGCCCACCGGGCAGGTATTCAAATGGCACACGCGCATCATCAGGCAGCCGAGCGTGACGAGTGGCGCGGTGGCAAAACCAAATTCCTCCGCCCCGAGCAGCGCGGCGATGGCCACGTCGCGGCCCGTCTTGAGCTGGCCGTCGGCCTCGACGTAAATGCGGCTGCGGAGATTGTTGAGCACGAGCGTCTGGTGCGTCTCGGCCAAACCAAGCTCCCACGGAATGCCCGAATGCTTGATGGATGAGAGCGGCGATGCGCCCGTCCCGCCGTCGTAACCGCTGATGAGCACCACATCGGCGTGCGCCTTGGCGACGCCGGCGGCGACGGTGCCCACGCCGACCTCCGCGACCAGTTTCACGCTCACGCGCGCGTTGCGGTTCGCGTTTTTCAAATCGTGAATCAACTGGGCGAGGTCTTCGATGGAATAAATGTCATGGTGCGGCGGCGGCGAAATCAGGCCGACGCCCGGCGTGGTGTGCCGCGTTTTGGCGATCCACGGATAAACCTTCCGACCTGGCAGTTCGCCGCCTTCGCCCGGCTTCGCGCCCTGGGCCATCTTGATTTGAAGCTCCTTTGCGTTGACGAGGTAATTGCTCGTCACGCCGAAACGGCCGGAGGCGACCTGTTTGATGGCGCTGTTCTTCGAATCACCGCGCGCGTTTGTCCAGGTGTAACGTTCCGGGTCTTCGCCGCCTTCGCCGGTGTTGCTTTTCCCGCCGAGGCGGTTCATGGCGATGGCGAGCGCTTCGTGCGCCTCCTG
>JBEKRA010000091.1:0-8455 GCA_049519195.1 Verrucomicrobiota bacterium | reverse complement strand
GACGTTCAAGACGTTCGGCTGCGAGGATGACAAGGGCTACCTGCACAAGTATTCTATCGCCGAGAGCATTGAGGACGGCACGACACTGCCGCTCTACTACAATCTCGCGCCGAACGAAATGCTCGTGCCGCACGAGATCATGGAGAAGGAATTCTTCGCGCTGGCCGAGACGGAAGGCATCTCGGACATCGAGGAGTTGAACAAGATTCTCGAACGCGCGGTGAATCTGAAAAATTTTCTGAAAGGGAAGAAACGCGTGCCGGAAGTGGCGCGTTACGTGGCCGACCATTTCCGCGAGAACGTCGAGCCGCTCGGCTACAAGGCATTCCTTGTGGCGGTGGATCGTGAGGCGTGCGTGTTCTACAAGGAGGCGCTGGATGCAATCTTGCCACCGGAGTATTCCGAAATTGTTTTCACTGGGAGCAATAACGACCCGCCGCACTTGAAAAAGTGGCATCTCGACGGGAAGAAGGAGAAACAGATTCGCAAGAATTTCACGAAGCCCGGCGAGTGGCCGAAGATTCTAATCGTTACTGAAAAACTGCTCACCGGCTTCGACGCGCCGATTCTTTACGCGATGTATCTCGACAAGCCGATGCGCGACCACACGCTGCTGCAAGCCATCGCCCGCGTGAACCGGCCTTACGAGAACGAGGCGGCGGGGATGTTGAAGCCGCACGGCTTCGTTTTGGATTTTGTCGGCATCTTCGACAAACTGGAAAAGGCGCTGGCCTTTGACAGTGACGAGGTCAACGCCATCGTGAAAGACCTGGGGCTGCTGAAACATCTTTTCAAGGCGAAGATGGAAAACAAAGCGCCCGCGTATCTGGCGCTCGTGACGCGGGACTTCAATGACAAGGACGTGGACAACCTGATCGAACATTTCCGCGACAAGGAGCGTCGCAAAGAGTTCTTCAAGGAATACAAAGAAATCGAGATGCTTTACGAAATCATCTCGCCTGATGCGTTCCTGCGTCCATTCATCGAGAACTACGCCACGCTTTCCGGCATCTACGAAGTGGTCGCCAACGCCTACGCGCGCCGCGTTTATGTGGATCGCGCCTTCCAAAAGAAAACGAATGAACTGGTGCAAAAAAATATCGGCGCAGCGTTGGCAGAGCCGGAGAAAAGCTACGTCGCGATTGACCGGTCAACCATTGAGACGATCAAGCAGCGAGACGAGGGCAAAGCGACCAAGGTCATCAACCTGGTAAAGAGCATCCAAAAAACAGCGGAAGAAAACAGTGATGATCCTTTCCTTATCGCGCTCGCGGATCGGGCGAAGGCGGTGCAAGCGAGTTTTGAGGACAGGCAGACCAGCACAGCGGACGCGCTGGCGGAACTGCTGAAGGAAATCGAGAAGAATGAGCAGCGGAAAAAAGAACAAGCCGCGAAGGGTTTGGACGGCCTGACCTACTTCGTGTTTTGCAAGCTCACTGATGACGGCATCCCAAACGCGGAGCAGGCGAGCAAGAAAGTGCGCGAAGCTTTTGCCAAGTATCCTAATTGGCAGCACAGCGAGGCCGAACTGCGCGAGGAGCGCAAGCAAGTGACGTTCGCAATCTTCGCCGAGGAAGATGACATGGCGAAAGTGACCGCGACGGTGGAAGCTCTGTTCATGCTGCTGCAAAAAAGTTATCGCCCATGAAAACCTGGCGCGACAAACAAGAGTTCAAAGCCCGCGTGCTGGAATGGGCGGAAAAGCTCGACGTGAAAGCCAGTTCACTCGCCGTGCGATCGATGCGCCGCAAGTGGGCGTCTTGTTCAACGGCTGGCAATTTGAATTTCAACAGCGAACTACTCGGACTTGACCGGGAGTTGGGCGACTATGTGATCGTCCACGAACTACTGCATTTCTCCGTGCCGAATCACGGCAAGCTGTGGAAAAGCCTCATGCGGGCACATCTTGGCGAGCATGAGCGCTTGGCCGAACGCCTTCAGCAAGCGCTGACGGTGCATTGACAGAATCAGTTTGAGACAGGCGGGACGCGCTGTCCAACGTCATCAGCGTTTATCAGCGTCCATCAGCGGTTAAGAATCTTTGCGTCTCCCGCCTTCGTTTCACTTCCGCCGTCGCTACGCTTTGGCGAGACGAGTCGGCGCGGCATGCTGCGTTAAAATCCGTTCAGGATTTGTCGCAGCATTTGCACATGCCGGCGGCCATCCACTGCAACCCGGCAAGGATCATGATAATGGAAATGATGATCCAGAAGGGCGTGTGTTTCAGAACTTCCAGCACCCGCAGCAGGATGGCGATGCCCGCCAGGAGAACGAACAGTCCAGGCATCATGCGGCAGATGCAGCGGCCTTTTTTGGTTTCGCAACACTTTTTTTCTCCGATCGGGTCCATAGCTTGTTCCTTTCAGTTGATGGTTTGTGTTGTCAGGTGCGTCCGGTCAAATGGCATTACGCCGCCGCGGCCTTGGACGCCGCGAGGTCGCGCTTGCGTTCGCGCAGGCTCTTGAAAAATTCGTAGCCCTCGCGGCAGCGGCGCACAAACACGTCCTTGTCCTCCAGCATCGTCTTGATGATGCGCAGGATCGGTTTGGGGCGCAGATAATAGGCGCGGTAAAAACGGTCCACTTCCTCGAAAATTTTCTCCTTGCTCAAGCCGGGATATTCCAGCGTGCTCTGTTGCAGGCCGTCGCTCTCGATGAGGTCGGTCTTGTCCTTCTTCACGAACCAGCCGTTCTGCCTGGCCATCTCGTAAAGTTCCGTGCCCGGATACGGCGCGGCCAGCGAGACTTGCAGGCTGAAAACATCCAGTTCCTTGGCGAAGTTGATGGTGTTCTCGATGGATTGCTGCGTCTCGACCGGCAATCCCAAAATGAACGTGCCGTGAATCACCACGCCGGCCTGATGGCATGACTTGGTGAACCGGCGCATTTCGTCCATCGTCACGCCCTTTTTGATGCGGGTGAGAATGTCGTCGTTGCCGCTTTCGTAACCGACAAGGAACAGGCGCAAGCCGTGGTCTTTGAACGATTTTATCGTGTCGTAATCAAGGTTCGCGCGGCTGTTGCAGCTCCAATGGACGCCGAGCGGTCCGAGTTTTTTGGCGATCTCGCGGGCGCGCGGGAGATTCGCGGTGAACGTGTCGTCGTCGAAGAAAAATTCCTTCACCTGCGGAAAGATTTTCTTCATGTAGGTCATTTCGTCGGCGACGTTTTGCGGCGAGCGGACGCGGTATTTATGTCCGCCGATGGTCTGCGGCCAGAGGCAGAAGGTGCATTGCGCCGGGCAGCCGCGTCCCGAATACATCGAAATATACGGATGCAGCAGGTAGCCGATGAAATAATTCTCAATCTTCAGGTCGCGTTTGTAGACATCCGCCACCCACGGCAGCGAATCCATGTCGGGAATGAGTTCGCGATCCGGGTTGTGTTTGATTTTGCCGTCCTTGTCCTTGTAGGAAAGCCCGGCGATGGTCGAAAGCTCGCGATCTTCGGCGACTTCCTTGCAGGTGAAATCAAATTCTTTGCGGCCCACCCAGTCAATCGCGAGCGACGCCTTCAAGGTTTCCGTCGGCAGCACCATCGTGTGCGCGCCGACGAAGCCGATTTTGGTGTCGGGCTTTTGCGCCTTGATCGCCTCGGCCACCTTGCAATCATTTTTCAGCGACGGCGTGGAGGTGTTGATGATGACGTGGCCGAAATCCTTCGCTGTGGCGAGCGTTTCGGCCATGCCGATATTGTGCGGCGGGCAGTCAAGCAATTTGGAATTCGGCGTGAGCGCGGCGGGTTGCGCGAGCCAGGTGGGATACCAATAGCTGGTGACTTCGCGCCGCGCCTGGTAACGCGCGCCGGCGCCGCCGTCAAAACCGTCGAATGAAGGCGGTGAGAGATAAAGCGTCCTGCTCATTCAATTTCGCGTCCCGAAATCATCCCTGCGGGGTTTCGACTTTTTTCGCATCCTTGATTTTCGCCAGCAAATCATCGCGCTCACTGCTGTCGCCGTCGCCACAAAATGTTCCGACGCGCTCCGTCTGGCAGTCTCCGTTCTGGCTTTGGTCGTCCTCCTTATGCGAAAATGCGCCGCGCGCGCCGGCGGCGGGATTGATGGCGTCCTTCGCCCCGGCCAGATGGCCCTTGCCGATGGTCACGCCGTTGTAAACCCGTTTTCCAAGTTCCGGTGACGCGGGAAACGGCTTTGGTTTCGCGCCGAAGTTGTATTTGAAATTCTTCCAGTTGTCGCCGCGCTGGTAATTCGTGCCGAGCGCGCCGCTGGGATCGTAGCCGCAATGCACCATGCAATGCTCGCAGCGCGGGTCGCGCGCGACGCCGTCCACGACGCCGTATTTTTCCCATTGCACCTTCGAGAGCATTTCCTGATAGCCGGAATAATGGCCGTCGGTCATCAGGTAGCACGGCGCTTTCCAGCCCTTGATGTTGTAGGTCGGAATCGCCCACGCGGTGCAGGTCAGCTCGCGCTTGCCGGCCAGAAATTCCTGATATACCGGCGTTCCGAAAATGGTGAACGCCTTGCCCCATTCCTGAATCCGGGCGAATTTCTGCCGCGTCATGTCGCGCGTGAGAAAGAATTCCTTCGGGTCGCGGCCGAGGCGCTTGACCATGTCCTTCTTGGCATGATCGAAATCATAGCCGGGCGAAATCGTGTGGCCGTCCACTTCGAGCGACGAGAGGAACTTGAACATGTCCTCGATTTCCGCCATGTCGGTTTCCTTGTAAACGGTCGTGTTTGTGGCGACTTGAAAGCCGAGAATCTTCGCCATTTTGATGGCCTCGACGCATTCCTTGAACACGCCTTCGCGCTCAACGGTGAGGTCGTGCGTGTATTCGAGGCCGTCCATGTGCACGTTCCAATACATCCACTGTGTCGGCCGGATGACGGGTTTAGTGGAACGGGCATCCTGCCCGTTTGACAGGCTGGAAGCCTGTCCCACTTTGCGTATGGTTTCGGCATCCTTGTCGGAAATCAATTTCTGGTCGAGCAATTTCTTCAGTGTCGCTTCATGCTGCGGGTTGCCTCGCTCGTATTCAGCGGCTAGGTAGTCCTTCATTTTTTTCCGCATGAACACCCCGTTCGTGCAGACGTAAATGACGCGGCCCTGTTCGAGCAGGCCGTTCACCAATTCCTCGATCTGTGGATAAATCAGCGGTTCGCCGCCGCAAATGGAAACCATCGGCGCGTCGCATTCCCGAGCGACGGCCAGGCATTTTTCCAGCGGCACCATGTCCTTGAGGCTCGTGGAATATTCGCGGATGCGGCCGCAGCCTGTGCAGGTGAGGTTGCAGGTGTGCAGCGGTTCGAGCTGCAGCACCATCGCAAACATGGGTGTCTTGCGCAGCTTGTGCTTGATGATGTGACTGGCGATTTTTGCCGAGAGGGCGAATGGGAATCGCATAAATTTACCTGGCCAGGACAAATTCCATGGTGGTTTCCGGCAAGGCCGCGGGCGCATTGGTTTGCGGCGGCGTGTCGTTTCTCATCAGGCCCGGCAGGAAGAAGCTCGCCGGCGAAATGCTCTCGCTGGCATTGATGCCGCTGCACCCCGCGCCAAGGAGCGCAAGCGCCACCGGGATTGCGAGCCACAAAAAAATCCTAATTAATCTCACTTGCCCAGTATAAAACAGTCCGGCACGATGGCAACCGTTAATTCCAATCATGGCACTCATCAACAGCCAGGCGCGGCGCCGGACGATACTCGCGGGGCTGGCCGCGGTTTTTCTGCTGGCCGCCGCCGGCCAGGTCTTTGCAGACGAGGCGCGCGACAAAATTTTCGCCGGGCGCGCCCACGCCGAATTCGAACGCGCCAGGATTCACTGGCAATCGGACACGAACGATTCCGCCGCCGCCTGGCAGTTTGCGCGCGCCTGTTTTGATTTTGCCGACTTCGCCACCAACAACACCGGACGCGCCGCGACTGCCAGACAGGGCATCGCCGCGTGCCGGGAATTGCTGGCGCGCGAAACCAACTCCGCGCCGGGACATTATTATCTGGCCATGAATTACGGACAGCTCGCCCAAGCCGAGGCGCCGTCAGTCGCCGCCTACCGGCTCGTCCGGCAGATTGAACACGAATTCAAAACGGCGGCAGATTTGGACAAAACCTTTGATTACGCCGGCCCGGAGCGCTGCCTCGGTTTGCTGTATCGCGACGCGCCCGGCTGGCCCTTCAGCATCGGCAGCCGGCACAAGGCCCGCGAATGGCTGGAGCAGGCCGCGAAGCTCGCGCCGGAGGATCCCGAAAATCACCTGAACCTTGCCGAGTCGTTTTTGCAATGGCATGAAAGCGACAACGCGAACCGGGAGTTGCAGGCGCTCGACGCGCTCTGGCCAAAAGCGCAAACGAACCTCTCCGGCGAAGCCTGGGAGCGAAGCTGGGACAATTGGTCGGCGCGACGCGACGCCACGCGGAAAAAGCTGGGGGAAATTCCCACGCCGGTGAAACCGCCGAAAAGCGGCCGATGAATTAACCGGAAATTATCTTGGCCTCCGCCGCGCCGATGAATTACCCTGCGGCCCGAAAACAAATCCCAGGCTACAATTTTCAGACATCATGGCCAAACGATTGCTGGCAACCTTGAGCGATGCGACGCTGTTCCTGCAGGAATGGCTCGTCCATCCCAGGCGAACCGGCTCGATCGTGCCAAGTTCCCGCCGGCTCGCCAAGGCCATGGCCCGCTGGCTGCCCGCCAACCCGGAAAGTTACGTGCTCGAACTCGGCCCCGGCACCGGCATCATCACCGAGGCGCTCATCAAACGCGGCCTGCGCGAGGAAAAACTCGTGGCCATCGAACACAATCCCAAACTGGCGCATCTCCTCCGCAAACGTTTTCCGCGCGCCAGCATCATCACCGGCGACGCCTGGCAACTGGACGACTTGCTGCGCAACCGTCCACAGCCGATTGAATCCGTCGGAGCGGTGATTTCCAGCCTGCCGCTGCTGAATTTTTCGGAGGAACAGGCCGAAATGCTGGCGCAAAAAATCCGCGACGCGCTGGAGCCGCAGGGCAACTGGGTGCAATTCACCTACCGGATTCACAAACGGCGCGCGCGCGGCGCGTCCGCTTTCCGGCTGCACGCCTCAAAAATCGTCTGGTTCAACCTCCCGCCCGCCCGCGTCAACGTTTTTCGGAAGTAAGACAGCGCGTCCCGCCTGTCTCGGAAATCAATTGCATCGTAACAGCCGAGGTAACGAGGCCCACTAGAGCGGTTTCAAAAATTCTGTGGCCACCAAGTCGGATTCGGGCGAACGAATTGCGCGTCAGCGTCTTGGACTGCGGCAGCCCTCTGCCGCTTGGCGTCGCCCGCCTTCCGGTGAAAAAGCGGCAGAGGGCTGCCGCAGTCCAAAACCTCGCGGAATCATCCAGCCGGCTTTCAGGTGTGGCCACAGTTTTTGTTAAACCGCTATATTTTTGATTTGTTGGACAATTTACGCGAGCCGTGTGAAGAGCCGTGTGAATGCCATAAGATTCGTAAATCGCAAATCCAACATAGCAGTTTCCGTTAACATTGGCACAAAGGCAAAACCGGTAGGGCTGACCTGCCGGTCAGCCGGCCCGGCGGCGCAGCAGCGCCGCCCTACCACTCGATGCCCCAATGTTGTTGTGATTTGCTATATCGCAAATAAGTCAGAGCCTCGTCACCTCGGCTGCCACAATTGATTTACGGTTTCACCGGCACTTCAATCACGTCGCCGCCGCGCAGCCAGAAGTCCGGCGTTCCCTGGTTGTTCCGGTTGCTGCAATCCAGAATCCACATTTCCGTTTTCCCCGTTTTCGTATCGCGGCGCGTCACCTTCACTCGCGACAGGTCGCTGCTGGAAGTCAGCGCGGCGAGAGCCTTGCCGCGTGACAGCACGTCGCCAATGATTGAATAGAATGGCTGCAATGGCAGTTGAACGGCCGCCCCGCCAGCCACGACTAATTTCGCCTCGTTCTGCTGGTTGCGGAAATGATTCAGAATGGCGATTTCCTGCTCGCGCGTGAGAAACACCTGTGCCTCGGCCAGCGAGTGTTCTCGTTCGGGGATTTCCACCACGTCGCCAAATTCCAGCGGCACGTCGCGCGTGCAATCCAGTCCATTCGTGGCGTCGAGCAGGTTCACCGGAATGCGCCGGAACTCCGTGCTGTTGGTGCCCGGGCGCACGATGACAATGTTGGCCAGATCGGGAAACTTCAAATAATCAGCGATCCCTTGATTCCGTGCTGGAAAATATAACAATTCCAGCAGCGTGAAATGGTTCCAGTCATTCGTGCCCTTGTAAAAAATGGGTCTGGAATAATTGCTTCCCGGTCTGGTGACAGCGATGCGGTTCCATTCCGGCAGATTGTCCAGCGCGCCGTGTTCGCGGAGGAGCGCGGAAATTTTTCGGGCGATCTCCTGGTCCGGTTGACGACTACTGCCACCGTAATTTCCAGGCTCGTAAGGAAGATACCCGTGTTCGGCTTCTTTCGACATTTCCAAAGCCGTGCGCCCGGACGGATGCCGG
>JBEKRA010000090.1:0-7538 GCA_049519195.1 Verrucomicrobiota bacterium | reverse complement strand
GCCGGGCTGCGTTGAACTCGTTGAGCGTGGACGCTTAGGTGATCTGGTCACGCGCCGTATCTACGAGCAGCACTTGCGGCCAAACTACGAGGAAGAACGTCAGGCGGGAATAGAGGAATGGGTCAAAGGTTTGCCATGAGCATAGCTGTTTATGTTATCGACACGAGCTATCTCGTGGAGCTATTCGGTTGCGGACGCCACAGCAGCAAAACGGCTTCCGAAACGGTTCGTGAACGGTTCAAGGTCGCAAATAGAGCGGGCGGACGTTTTTTTGTTCCACTTCCGTGTCTTTTTGAGTTAGGTGATCACATTGCTGATGTCGGGCACGACGAATTAAGACAGAAACTCGCGGACAATTTTCTGAAGACAGTCAAAAGCTCCTTGAGCACAACCAAACCATGGACAATAACTCCTACAGGACCGCCAGAGGAAATTCTTCCATCTCTCTGCGAACGTTTTGTTCCCTTGGCGACTAAAGAGAAAATTGGACTTGTCGATACCTTTACGTTAAATGAAGCGATTCGCCTCAAACAATCGCTCGAAGACTACAAGGCGCGGATACACATCTGGACAAATAATCGAGGTTTGAAAAACAAAGAGCCCGACTCTGAGTTGAATCCGTATCTTTGGTGACCTTTGATTTCAGTTTCAACAGCCGATCGGCAAAACTTTTTTTGCCCATTCTGCGCGCATAGCATAGGGATCGGGGGTGGCAATTTGCTTTACCCCAGCAGGAATCCAGCCGGACGATTTAGGATTGGAACGACCTCACGCCCGCGCTGGCCGACGCTCAAGGCACGAGCAACTGCGCGCGAAAGTCCGTGGGGGACTGGCCGGCGATTTTCTTGAACACGCGGTTGAAATGCGTGAGCGACTGGAAGCCGACTTCAAACCCGATTTCGCTGATGCGCAAATTGGGGTTGAGCAGCAGGTTCTGCGCCCGCTCGATGCGCACCCGCGTGAGATAATCCGTGAAATTGATGCCGGCGGCCTTTTTGAACATCTTGCAAAAGTAAAAGGCGCTCATGTTGACCGCCTTGGCCACGTTGCCGAGCGAAATTTTTTCGGCCTGGTGCTCGCAAATGTATTCCTTGGCCCGTTTGATGACCGGCACCTCGGCGTTTTCCTGCCGGATGATCACCTGGTTGCTGACAATTGCCAGATACTGGGCAAAAATCACGAGCAGTTTGACCGCCGCTTCGTGCTGCCCGGCGGTGACAACCTTGCCCGAAAAATATGCCTGCCGCAGTTCGTCGCGGTCCGCATCAATGCCCAATTCCGCAACCAGCCGGGCCACCCGGTCAAACTGGGCCTTGCCCGGCGGCTTGCGGAAATGCTGGCCGATCTGCAGAAACCCGATCAATTTGTCGCTCAACCGCACCGGCACGGCGGTGTCGCACAGCCCGACCGGACACGTGACGGACCGCGGTTCATGGGCCGCCCTTTCGCACAACCGCTCCTGCACCTGCAAACAGGCGGCGCACGCGCGGCTCTTCTGCGACATCAAGATGCAAAACGGATTTTCGTTTCGCTTGCCGTGATGCGGCAATTGCCAGGTTTCCACCGGCTGCAACGCCACCGGCAGCCCCGTCAAACTGGCGAACGCCTGTTCGTATTCCCGGTAGATTCTTGAATTGACCAGCGCCTCGATCAAGACGCGGTTGCCATGGCCGTTTCCCTGCTCATTGGGGGCGGCGAGGGAATTAGTGTCTCCGGCGGCAGTCCCGTTTCCCTGGACGGCGGCGGCCCCGTTGCGCGATTTGGCTTGCGGCACAACGGAAAATTTCCGGCGAAATCTGGGCCGGGATGATTGGGCGCTTGCACTCCGCCCAACATATGTTGTTTGCATGAAAGCAATTTAAGTTAAGCCCCCCTCTTCGTCAAGGCGTTGATGGGCGTCATAACACGCCGCCGACCCGCGCGCCGGCCGGCGGAATTGGAGGTAATTTTCCGGCCCGGAGAACATGGCCCTTTCTCAAATAATCATTGCCGCGACATAATCTGAACCGGACCGAACAGACCGGATTCCATCAGCGCCGAGTTTGACTTCAAATTGCGGATGTTTGTCTTCGTCAGGCGCTGCTCCGGCGGCAGGTTCGCGTCGCCGATGACGCGGTTGGGCCAGAAGTTCACGACCTCGATTTCCAGCTTGTTTTCGCCGGGTTTCACCGCGCCGGAAATATCCAAGCGGAACGGCGGCGACCAGACGATGCCGCAGGATTTTCCGTTCACCTTCACTTCGGCCAGTTCGCGCACGCCGCCCAAATCCAGCCAGAGTTTTGATTGCGGATCGCGGATTGCAGATTGCGGCAGGTCAAAGGATTTTTCATAAACCGCCGTGCCGGAATAAAATTTGATTCCCGGTTCGGGCCGAGTCGTCCAGCTCGCAAGCCGGTCAAACGGCGCGGATGCCGGCCCGCCCCATTTCGGATCGAAACGAACCGTCCACGCGCCGGAAATTTCCCGGACCGGTTTCAGTTCCGGGCTGTTGCTTTTGGCCGTGGCAGGATGCGCCGCGGATGGTTCGCGGAAAACGACAAACCACGAGCCGCACGGCGCAAAATCCAGCGGCACGATGGTGCGCCCATCCTTCTCTTCGTAAGCGGCGGCAAATTTGTGTTCGCCAGTCACCGGGTTCCAAAGCTCCGGCGCCTTGCCGGCGACGCGGAAAATGCAATTCAGCGCGGCGGTGTTGGTTGAGCGGCTGGCAGCGAAATATATTTCCGCATCGCCGGTCGTCCGATGGATGTAATCGAAATCAGTTGATGGTTGATGGTTGATGGTTGAGAGAAATTCGCAATCCGGCGGCACGCCGTCCGTCTGTAGAACTTCGCGCGCGGTTTTGCCGGCGATGACGCGGCCTGGGAGCGCAGGCATCTTGCCGGCGTGTCCCAATGCATCTTGCCGGCTGGAAGCCGGCGCTCCCAGGTTCCACAATTCGTCGCCGAGCCTGGCAATTTCACTGTCACATTCAGGGAAATTATTCAGCGTTTCGCATTTCGCCGGTTTCGGGCCGATGACGGTTGCGCCGGCTGCGACGAGTTCCCTGATCTTTTTCAGAGCCGGCAGGGAAATCACGTCGCGGTCCGGCAAAACCAGGAGGCGGTAACTCATGCCGTCGGGCAAAACGATTTTCCCGTCATGCACGCTCGCCCGTTCGAGCAGCGCTTCCCCGGTGATGACATCGTAATCATAACCGGGCAGAATGTGCGCCGGGTCGGATTTTTTGAGCTGCGCGAAATTCGGGACGTGGTCGCCATAATAATACACGGCGTCAGCGACGAACAATCCCTGCTGAAGCATCCATTGGCAGCGGTCAATGTAGCTGAAGAACGGCGCGGATTTTTCCCACCACGTCACCTTCGGATTCAGGTGCGTGCCGGCAAAATACTGCTGGCCGGGAATTCCCGTCTCGTCCGGCGAACAGACGAACGCGTGCCAGACGAGGAGGTTCATGCCTTCGCAAAGCGCCTTGTCGAAGGACGGCTTCAAATTGTCCCAGATTTTTTCCTGCCAATGCGGGCCGATGGTCGTGAAGCCTTCGGCGAAAACGTATTTGTGCCCGCAGGTGTGCGCGGCGCTCGCAGGCTGCTTGACGAAGAAACGGTTTTCGTCGCCGATGCGGTGCGTCCACGACCACGCCCAAAATTCGCCCATCGGCACATCGTCCCAGCCGAGGCAGCGCTGCGCGTCAATCGGCACGGCGTGCGGCCCGCCGGATTCGGGATGGATTTCCAGGCCGTGCCGGTGCGCGTTGTCGCGGAAGAGGCGGTAGTGATTGTCAATTGCCAGGTCGCCGAGCGTCCTGCGGAAATCAAAAAGAAAACTGTCGCTCTCGGCGCGGCTGTTGACAATCTTTCCGGCGAGCACAGGCAGCCACGGCAGCAAATCGTAGCCCCGGCGTTTTTTAAATTCCGCGCGCAACGTTGGCGTCCAATTGGCCAGTTCGATTTCCCAACTGTCGGTATGCAGATATTTCAAAGTCTTTCCGGCGAGCGGCCCGGCGTCGGCAATGAGCGGTTCGACGATTTCGTTCCAATAATTTTGGAACGCGGTTTTGTCATAAACATCCAGCGCAAAACCCTTCCAGCCATCGCTGCTCGTTGAAACGTAGGCGTGATCGCCAATCGTGCAGCCGAAGCGAAGAATCTGCCAGTAGCCGGGCGGCGCGTCCCATTTCAAAGTTCCATCGGCGGAAAAATTTGTGGTCAAGTCCAGAACGCCCGCAACATCGGCGTCCTGTTCGCCGGGCGTGGCGGGAATTTCGTCGAACAACGGCGCGGACGAGGGCGAGGAAAACGGTTCGAGCGATTGCTGCAGCGCCTTCTGTTTCCAGTTTTGCAACGGCGGATGCGTGGCGGATTTTTTAAGTTGATAGGCGACGACGGCAGTGTCGCGGTAAAAATTTTCGCGGCTGGCTGGCGCGGGCAGATGCAATTCGAGATTCGTGCCTCCGGCGGCATTCAATTCCGACCAGACATATTTTTTCGCGGCATCCTCTTTTGTCACAACCGGCCCGCCGAGATTCCACCCGCTCTGGATGTTGAGGCTCATTTCAAGGCCGAGCCGGCCGGCCTCGCGCAGTGCGTGCTTGAAAAGCTTGCGCCATTCCGGCGAGAAAAACGTCGGGCCGTGCGGCGCGCGCGCGTTGCCTTCCTGGCTGGAACCATCGGCGTCAATGATGATCGCGCCGCCGAAGCCCTTGGCCTTCATCTCCTCGAGGTCATGCGTGATGGATTCCCTGGTGACGTTGCCGTTGAGCCACCACCAATAGGCGCGGAGACGCGCGGCGTTGGGCGGATTGTTCCAGCCGGTTTCCAGCGCGGACTGGTTGCTGTCCGCGGCGAAATTGTTGACGGCCGGCAAAAACAACACGGCAGAAATCACCAGAAGCAGACGGAGCGAAAATGCCCGCTTTGATTCCCGACAGGGTGCAAAAGCATGAACAGAAGGGAATGGCATGGTTTTCGATGATGATGAATCGATTGAATCCAAGGCAACAGGAAAAAGAAAAATTGGGCATCCCGCATTTGGGGGATGGAGAATGCGCCCCGTCTTGTTGCTGACACGGCGCTGCAAAGGTTCACGAACTTTTTCACTCGATGCCGCGCAAAAGCTGCGCAGCCCGGATGGCATATCGAGCACCAATTGCGCAGCGGGCCTTTTCATTTCCGCAAAAACGGCGGTTTTTGCACTGGCACGTTCCTTGCTAAAGCTGGTTCACGGTCAACGGGCAGCATGTGTGTGTTGTCCCGCGACAAGACAAAATTAACAATCCAACCATAAGAGGAAAATTCGATGAAAGTTAAAAATCTATTAAAAGTCTGCGGGGTGGCCGCTCTGATGTTGAGCGCCGGCAGCATTTACGCGCAACCCGGTGGCGGCTTCGGCGGTGGCCCGGGCGGCGGTGGTCCGGGCGGCGGTGGTCCGGGCGGCGGCGGTTTTGGCGGCGGCGGTTTTGATCCGGCGCAAATGCAGCAGCGCATGATGGACAACATCCGCCAGCAACTGAATTTTACCAATGACACCGAATGGAGTGCCGTCCAACCGCTCGTCCAAAAAGTTATGGATGCCCGAATGGCCGGGGGCATGGGGGGCGGCATGCGTGGGATGTTCGGCCGCAACCGCGGCGGCGGTGGCGGTGGCGGCGGTGGTAACAACCCATTCAACCAGCCCAATCCGGAACGCGATGCGCTGCAACAGGCCTTGGATGACAATGCGCCTGCCGCTCAAGTAAAAGCGCTGCTGGAAAAATATCAGGTCGCGCAAAAGGCGAAACAGGCCAAGTTGGCGGCAGCCCAAGCTGACCTCCGCAAAGTTCTCTCGGTGCCGCAGGAGGCTGCGGCGACTTTGCAAGGATTGCTCGACTGATGTCATTCGCAAATGAGAAGCTGACGTTTCGTTATGACTGAATCCGCCGTCCAAGATTCCCCGTTGAAGCAGTTGCTTGACCGCATGGTTGCCGCCAAGCAACTGTCTTCGATTGACGCCAAGGCTTTGGCAGGCATGAAACCTTCCGTGCAAACCGAGGAGGACGTGTTGCGCTGGCTCGCCCAGGAATATGGCCTTGAGTTCACGACTTTGGATGACGTTGATCCGGACCGTCAGCTTCTCTCCCTTTTTCCCGCGCGCATTTTGCTGAAGGAGGAACTCCTCCCGCTCCAGCGCACCAACGGCACGGTGGAGGTCGCCACCAGCCGGCTCTTCGCCACGCATGGCCTCGACGCCCTGAAAGCCATGACCGGCTTGAACCTCAAGCCCATCCTCGCCTCCAGCGAAGCCATCCAGCGCGAAATCAAAAAACGCCTCGGCGTCGGCGCGGACACCATCGGCACGCTCGACGAGGAAAAAGGTTTCCAGGTCGTTGACGAAAACGCCGAGGACACGAATCTCGACGAGGCCGCCGAGGACGAAGCCTCAATCATCCGCTTCGTCAACCAGGTTTTGAAGGACGCCATCGAATTGCGCGCGTCGGACATCCACCTCGAACCGTTCGAGGACGAATTCCGCATCCGCTACCGCATTGACGGCGAGCTGCAGGAAGTCCCCGTGCCCGCGCAGTTGAAACGCTTCCAGCCGGCCATCGTTTCGCGCGTCAAGATTTTGAGCCACCTCAACATCGCCGAAAAGCGCGTGCCGCAGGACGGCCGCATCAAGATCCGCGTTGATGACGCCGACGTGGACATCCGCGTCTCGGTGATTCCGATGCTGCACGGCGAGGCGGTCGTCATGCGTCTGCTGCGCCAAAATTCCACGCTGCGCGGCATGGGTGAATTGGACATGGACCACCGCGAACTGGACTGCTTCCAGCGCGTGCTTCAACTGCCGCACGGCATCATCCTCGTCACCGGCCCGACCGGCTCCGGCAAAACCTCCACGCTTTACACCGCGCTCAACGCCATCAACGACGCCTTCCGCAAGATCATCACGATTGAAGACCCGGTGGAATACCAGCTCAAGGGCATCAACCAGATCCAGGTGAACGAAAAGGCCGGGCTGACCTTCGCGCGCGGGCTGCGCTCGATTTTGCGCCATGACCCTGACGTGGTGCTCATCGGTGAAATTCGCGACCAGGAAACGGCGCAGATTGCCGTCCAGGCGTCGCTGACCGGCCATTTGGTTTTCTCCACGCTGCACACCAACGACGCCCCCGGCGCGGTGACGCGGCTCGTGGACATGGGCGTTGAGCCGTATCTCGTCGCCTCGTCGCTCGAAGCGGTGCTCGCGCAGCGCCTCGTCCGCGTGCTTTGTCCGCATTGCAAGCAGCCGGACAATTCCGGCACCGCGCAGGCGCTCAAGGCCAAGCTCGGCATTCCGGCGGACAAAACGATTTACAAATCCATCGGCTGCGGCGAATGCCGCAACACCGGATTCTTCGGCCGGCACGCGATTTTCGAATGGATGGACACCGACGAGGAAATCCGCAAGCTCGTTTTGAACAACGCCTCGACCGACCAGATCCGCGAAGCCGCCCGCAAGCAGGGAATGAAAATGCTCGCCGAGGACGGCTGGCGGCTCGTCCGCGCCGGCATCACGAC
>JBEKRA010000089.1:0-7547 GCA_049519195.1 Verrucomicrobiota bacterium | reverse complement strand
TGTGCTGATAGAATTTTTCTGGCCGGAGGAATACATCCCAACTGTTCAACCGCAGAAAACGCCCGATGAAAACGCCGACGCCACTCAAACCTGCAACCCCAACGATAAACAACCAACCCACTATCCGCCCGTATCTGTCCGCGACGACCGATTGTATGAGATAAAGCGAAACGAAGCCCAGCATCAATCCGGTCAGCGCGCACAAAAGGATCAAGACGAGGTCCACCCAGAAATGCCCGCGAAATTTGGACGTCAGATGAATCAAATCCGTGAAAATGTAAGGCGCGTTCGGGAAAAGCAAAAGCCAGGCCGCGCCGAGGCCGGCCAGTTTCCGCATCTGCCGTTCACCTTGCGTGTAACGCTCACGAATCACCAGCGCGAAAATCAACGGCAGCCAAGCGAGAAACAGATTCCACACCAGAAATGCGCACCCGGCGTTGCCAACGAAAACAATCCGCGCTAGCACCAGTGTCGCGCAGACGCCCGACGCAAAGGTCAACGCCAGCATTGGCGCGATGAATTCGCGTTGGCAAAGCAATCGGAACAATTTGGCCATCGCAGTTTGCATTTATGATTCATCTGCCGTTCGGTCGCGTTTCCGAATTCAATTTGTCGGCGGATGTCTTCAAGCAATCGCCCCAGTGGCTCACGAAGAATTGTTTCTCCTTCGGCAGAAATGTGTCCGCTGTGCCAATGATGGGGCGCAGCGCGGTGGTCATTTGCACCGCAACGAGCAGAAAGATGATGACCCACGTGTGGAAACCCGCGTGCGACCGGGCGTTCGAGTGGGAAAATCCAGTCTCCAAAAACCGCAGCCCGAAGATGGTCGCAATGAACCAGAAAACCAGATGCAGCGTGCCCATCCAGGCGAGCGATTCGGTGGATTGCGAGAAAATCCACGCGACCGGCGCGAAGCCGATGAGCAGAATCGTCATCAGCATCAGCAATCCGGCGAGCAGTCCGCAGACCTCGACGAGCCGCGCCTGCGAGCCGCTCAAGCAGGTGAAGATGTAAAGGCTCGGCAGGCAGATGAGCGCCGAAATCATCAGGCCGACCGCGATTTTGGCGGGCGCGGCCCAGAGTTGGTCGCCGCCGGAAAATGTGCCGGCCACGACGCCGTAAACCAGGCTGCACATGACCGAGACGAGCAGCATCATCGCAATCAACTTTCCCGCGTCCGGCTGGCGCAATTGGAACATCACGCGGCGCGGGTGGCGCAGAATGGCATCAATCGCCGCAACGACGTTTGTAATCGCGGCGCGCTCGGCTTGGTCATCGCCCAGTTGCAGAACACCGCTTGGCGTGGCGATGGGAGGGATGCGCGGTGGAATTTGTGGCGGAACCGGATTTTGTTCATTCATAGGTCAATGGCGTTGATGGTTTAATCGTTGAAGATTTGCTGCAGGGTCTGGAAAACATTTTCGTAAAAATTCCCGTGCATGGCCGTGGCGCGGAAAAATTCCACCGGCAGATTGGGCGAGCCGATGAACGGGCGCAGAATCCACGAAAGCTGGCTGCCGAGAAACAGGTTGCCCGCCAGCCACGCGACCAGCACGCGAAACGCGACGGCCCTGCTTCCGCCGAGCCGGGTGAGCGTTTGAAACAGGCGCACATTGCCCGTCGTGCCCGCGAACGCGATGACGGCGACGTTGGCGAGTTTGATGAGGCTGTAAGTCGCGCCGGAGACGGCCTGCGGTGACATCGGCGGTGCGTTCCAAATCATGAACGCCAGCACCGGGCTGAACGCGCCGAGAATTGCTGCCGCAATGGTGAAACTCATCAGGATGGCCGAGAATGATTGACGGAACGGGATGTTCAACCCAAGCAACGGCGCGAGCATGCCGTTAATGAGTGCATTGCCCATTGTCGTCAGCAGGATGATGAGCGGAAATTTTGTCGCCGTGAACAGCGCCTGCTGCGGGTCGCGCCACCAGCCCATCGCCGCACCGTAAAGTCCGGCTCCGAAAACAATCACCGCCAGATGCAGCGCGAACCGCCGCGGGTGCCATCGCTCCAGCCAAGCCGCGATGGATTCCAGTTCGCCGCGCAGCAGTGTGCTGATTTCGTGCGGATCTAATTTTTCAGATTGCTCGCGCATGAAAATCATTCCAATTCTCCGGCGATCTCGAGTCTTGCCGGCCGCCGCGCCAAAAATTGCCGGCCGGCCTGCATCAGGGGCGCGGACATCAACGCCAAGGCCACACCGAACGCCGGCCAGTTGAATTTTTCAGGCAACACGGTGCGAATCGCGTCCAGCCCCCGGGCCGACGCGGCGATGGAGTCCGCCATGAAAACGTAAAGCGCGAGCGCAACCCCGGCGAAATTCAAAATCCATGCGCGGTGGTTTGACAGCGCAGGGGCGTCTGTCCGTTCAAATTGGCTGGCGAAGGTGCCCCACAAAATCATCAGCAGTGAAATCAACACGGGCGCGAGCACCGGCCCCCACCACGGCAGCGGCAGCAAAAACAGGACATCCCAATCCAGCAACGAATGCGGCCAGCCACACATCATCTTCAGGAAGACGTAATAAAAAATGTCCCACACGCCGAAAGCGATGGCGGCATAACCGATTCGCGCCCGCCACGTCCGGCCCGCAAGAAAACCCACGGCGAACAGCATGACCAGCGTGGCGAATTCGCGCGGCAGTTCCGCCGAGGCAAATCCTCCAATGAAAGGCAGCGGGTCGGGCTGATACGGATCAATCCGGTCAATCATCGAGCGCAGGTAAAAGACCACCGCAGATTCCACCCAAGCCATGGCGATGGCGTAAAGAACGACGACGAACCAGCAGCAACGGGATTGGATTTGACCGGGGGAGACATTCATGGCGCGTTTTGGTGATGGTGCCCGCCCGTTCCGATTCTGAATGCCAGACGTCCCGCCATTCGAGTGCTCCAATACTGCATCACGAAGAGGAGAACGCAGAGAAACCCGACTAAACAGAAACCGCCGCCATCCTGGAGGCTGTTCGGGTTCAGGCCGAGGGTGTTTTCAAGCCATCGGAGAATTTCCTGCTCACTTTGCAGGGCAAGAATACCGATTGGCAACGCCGCCAGTGTCGTAACCGATGCCGCAAAAAATGCAGCCTTGTGGAAAGTCGTCGCGGCCAACACACCGTCAGCTTGGCGGTGATGCTCTCTGCGACCGATGTAAACGCCGGCGGCAATGCCGAGCGAGAAAGTGCCGATGGGGACCCCCATAAAACCGGCAAACGCAACAACGAAGCAGCCGAGATAAACAACGATCATCCAGCGCAGGTTCGTGGTATAGAACTTTTCCACCCAACGCCGCAGAAAGAGAACATCCATCAAGCACCCAAGCCCGATGCCGGTCAGAGCCGCGGCTTTTATCATGCCTTCCGGCACAGGAAACCCATGTAAGTAAAGCAAAGCTACCGTCCACCAGAAGGCCACGAAGGTCAGCCAGGGACAGATGATTCCAATAAAAAGCCCGATGATGGTGGCCTCTATTTTGCTCATTTTATTGATGTTTGACATTCGAGTGAGTCGAAGATTTTCAATTGGTCCGAATCCATTCAGGTCGGATGTAGCATCGCGCTGCCTTCGTGTTTCTGGTTGGCGCAAACCAGGTCGGTGGCTGGTATTTCAGCCCGACCGGCAAACGCTCCCAATTGCTTTTCAACTTCCGTGATGACTTCATCCGGCGTGGAGGTTCCCGCCGTGATGCCGACCGTGTCTATTTCACAAAACCATTCTTCACGCAAATCCGCCGCCGTCTGGACGTGATGCACGCGGGCACAAAATTGCGAACAGGTTTTGACCAGTTCATGCGTGTTGTTGCTGTGCGCACCGCCGATGACCACGACCACGTCGCATTGCTTTGCGAGTTCAACCGCGGCGTTCTGGCGCTGCTTTGTCGGTTGGCAAACCGTGTCAACAAAACGCACTTCGGATTTTGGGAACCTCTGACGAATCAGTTGCGCGAGCCGCCGAACTGTTTCAACCGGCTGCGTTGTCTGCGAAACCACGCCGAACTGCGGACGCACCCGTAAATTCGCCACGTCGTCGTCGCCGAGCACCACATCGAATTCACCGAGGTCTTCCGTCATGCCGCGCACTTCCACATGGTCGCGTTTGCCGATGATGACCGGATGAAATCCCTCGCGCACCAGCTTCGCCAGACTGCGGTGCGCGACGCGGACCAGCGGACACGTCGCCTCCAGCACGTTCAAACCCAGACCGCGCGTTTCGCCCATCCTGCGCTCCGATGCGCCGTGGGCGGTAATCATCACGGTTTGCGTTCCAATTGCCGCGGGCTTTTGCTCGATGCGGATACCCTCCGCGCGCAACTCCGCCAGCACGGTTTCGTTGTGAACGAGGTCGCCCAGAATCGTCAACGGCTCGCGCCGTGCGGTTTCCAGCGCCAGCGCGATGGCGTCCTTGACCCCGAAACACATGCCCAGATGTTCAGCACGGATGATTTTCATAGTTCAAAGAGCGCGTAGCGGCGCCGCCTCGTCGCCACAAGGTGGTTGCGACGCCATCGTCGCAATGTTTCGAAAAATTGGAAGGTTGCCGCCTCAACTGGCGACGAGGGCGTCGCCAACACCCCTCTGCGACGAGGCGTCGCAGCTACCAGCAAGTCGTCTCCGGCATTCAGATTCAACAGGGTTTTCATTGCTTTGCAATCAACTTTGTGACACAAAGTAAAAGACCACAGGTTTTCATTTCCGTTCAAAAGATTTTTTACCTGGGTTTATTTTGCCGGACGATTTGCTCCAGCAAATTGATGTATTCAGCGAACGCCTTGCGGCCCGGCGCCGTCAGCGAGCAGGTCGTGAGCGGGCGGTTGTTTTGATACGACTTGGCCACGGACACGTAGCCCTCCTCCCGCAACGCGCGGATGTGAGTGTTCAAATTTCCGTCTGTCATTTCGAGCGCATCGCGCAGTTCGGTGAACGACAATTCCGGCGATGCGGCGAGCATGGACATGATGGCCAGCCGCCCTTTCTCGTGGATCACACGGTCGAGCTGTAAGAATGGTTCCGGGTTCACGCCGCATTCTTTCGTTTCTCGGTCAAATACAGATACGCGCCGTAGGCCAGATGCAGCACGCCGAAGAAAAAGCCCATGAGCCAATGGGCCTTGTCATAAATATCAAACCATTCAGCGAAGGCACCGTAGATGAGAAGACAGGCAGAGGCGATAAGAAACCAACCAAACAATTTTATCCCGCGCGGCATGAAAAAGCCGGCGGCATGAAGGGCAAAGCCGTAGAATAAAATCCATGCCAAGCCTACAAATGCGGCGCCTTCAAAAGGTGCATCTAAAAGAGCTGGCAACGTGCCTAGGCACAATCCAGCAGCTAAAGACGGAACCAGCGCCTGCGTCACGCGTCGGGTGGGTGGAGACCAAAACATTTCCCCTTCCTTTAATGCTTGCTGGCGAGCAATCAATAATGCACCGGCTACGGCCAGCGCGGCGGTGGCATACCATAACGTGAGAAACCCCGCAAAAGTATTGACTTGAAATAAAATCCCTATCGCCGCTGCGGCGGTGCCGAGCGCACCCGCCAAAAGCATAATCGGCGCAAGCGCGCGGCGGTAAATGGCGGAACGCTCCATCAGCGTGCGGATGGTTTTCAGGTTTTCTTCGGCCCAATTGGTTTCCATGCCAGTAACTTTGCATCACAAAGCATGATTTGGCAAGCACGAAATGGCGTAGGACAGGCGTCGCGCCTGTCTCCGTCTTAAAATTTCCGCCTCAAGGCGCTTCTGATTTATTAATTTGAGACCGGCGCGACGCCTGTCCTACGCCAAATTTATCTGTGTCCATTCGTGTCCATCTGTGGTTTATTTCTTGCCTATGCCGCCGCCGAGAAAAATTCCCGCCCGTCAGCGCGTGCTTGCGCAGTGGCGCGGCGTGGATTTGTCGCCGCTGGAAACCGCCAAAGCCGTGCGCGCCCGCGCCGTCGGCGATGTGGTTTCAAAAGTGCTGACGGGTTTGCGCATGGACGACCGCCGCGCCGAGGCGGAGCTGGTCAAGGTCTGGAACTCGCTGATTGACCCAAACATCGTGGCGCACGCGCAGCCGGCAAATCTGCGCAAAGGCACGCTGTTCGTGAACGTGGACAGCAGCGTGTGGCTTTCGGAAATCGTCCGCTACCGCCGCAAGGAAATCCTCGACCGCTTGCAGCACAGCTTCGGGAAAAATCTGATCCAGCGCATTTCGTTCCGTGTCGGCTGACAGGAGAGCGGACGGCTCGTCCGCGATTTTCGCCGAATCAAATCAACGCGCGGACGAGCCGTCCGCGCTCCGATCACGCCATCAAGTCCATTTGCGACGGTGTGAGGAGCCAGGCGAGCCTGGCGCATTGGCCGTGCCGCAATTCCCCGACCTCCAATTTGCACAGGCCGCCCTTTTTCATTTCGATTGTTGCCGCGTCCGCGTGGCCGGACACGAGCAGGCTGATGAGCCGGCTCAAATAAGGCTCGTGCCCGACGAGCAAAACGTTTTCCGGCGCCGGCTTCAATTCGTTCAACTTTTGAATCAGCGCCTTTGGATTTCCACCGGGGAGCAATGCATCCGAAGATTCGAGCCGTTTTTTCAGCTTCAATTCTTCGGCGGCGATTTCGGCGGTTTGCCGGGCGCGAACAAACGGGCTGGACAGAATCAAGTCGAAGGACAACTCCATTTTGCGCATCGCAGCGGCGGCATCGCGCAGGCGGCGTTCGCCCTTCGGAATCAACGGGCGTTCGGAATCGTTTTCATAACCGGGCGCGCCCGGATCCACCGCGATGCCATGTCGCAAAATGAAAAGGTTCATGCGGGGAAATTACACTTGCGAGGCCACAATTGCAAAAGGTGGCACGGGCCTCTGGCCTGTCGTTTCGGGCGTCACGCCCGAAATAACTCACGTTGGGTGGAGATGGCTGGCCAGTGGTTCGTTAAACTGTCATTCCACGCCCAACGACGAAATTCGGCGTGACGCCGAATTTAACGGGCGCGACGCCCGTTCCACCCCATTTCTCCCGCGTGTCCGGGGAAAATGTAACATTTTTCGGTTCGGCTTGCGCGCCGGCGTCTAGTAAATTTCCGGACCATGGTATCCGTCCGCCGCGCGGTCATTGACGTTGGCACCAACTCGATCAAGCTGTTGGTGGCGGACGTGCGTGGGCGCGACGTGCAGCCCGTGCATGAGGAGAGCCGGCAGACGCGGCTCGGCAAGGGTTTTTACGAGACGCACCGGCTCCAGCCGGAAGCGGTCGCCTGCACCGCCGAGGCCGTCCGGGAATTCGCCCGGACCGCGCGCGAAAAAAATGCCGACTCCATCCGCGTCTTCGCCACCAGCGCGGCTCGCGACGCGATGAACCCGGCGGATTTGACGGACGCCATCCTCCGCGCGTCCGGGCTGAAAACGGAAATCATCTCCGGCGCGCGGGAGGCGGAATGGGCGTTCCGCGGGGTGACGACCGACCCGGAACTGGCGCGGCATCCGTTGCTGCTGCTGGACGTGGGCGGCGGCAGCACGGAATTCATCGTGGGCGGCGGAAAAAAACATTTTGCGCAGAGCTTTCCGCTCGGCAC